>DATHPH010000407.1:0-12328 GCA_035484095.1 Cytophagaceae bacterium
AAAATTAACAGGAAAGCAGTTGTTTAAAATACTTGCTGAGATCACTAAGGAAGGCACAACGGTAATGACAGATGAATTTTCCTCTTACAATCTTTTGGATAGAACAGATAAGTACGTTCGTTTGAAAATAGACCACAATAAACTATTCTCAGACGGCTTCATTCATACCAATACTGTAGAATCTTTTTGGGCTACCTTGAAACGTGGCGTATACGGAATCTATCACCAAATTTCACCAAAATATTTACAACAATACGTTAACGAATTTACGTTCAGACATAACAACAGAAACAATCCTGAGATGTTTAACCTATTACTTAAAAGAACGATTGCTTAAAAGTTCTTTATTTAGTTATATAAATAAAGCTAAATCGGCTAATATTCTTTATTATGTACAAATTATTGAAATAATACAATGTTGTGCCAAAAAGGCATTTTTTGGATGTTGTATATTGTTGTATGGAAAACAAAAAAACAATCTCTACGACCGATAAAATCGTAGAGATTACTATAGACAAACTGCTACCAAATGGACTTAATATTGATATGTCTGTCCTCGATAAGTCAAAGTTACTGGCAGATTTAGAGACTGCTCTTTTACTGCCTGCATAGTCTCATTTAAGACTTTTTGAGCAGTAGTAAAATGTAGTCCTATGCAATAAATTCGTTCTTCTTGAGTGGATGGAGTTTTGCCATTTATTTTGGTATTGCCTTTTACAATGGTCTCTATTGCCTCGTCAAGAATTGACAAATAAAGAGGTGAAATTAATGATTGGTCTATAGTAAGAGATGTTAAAAATTCTTCTTTTATTTCTTGGTCTGTCATACGTACATTTGTTAGTGAACTGCAATATACCAAAACTAAACTTTGTTGCAAGGGATAGTTCCGTAATATAATATTTGGGATGTGTCCGGTTTTGAACCTGAACATTATTATCATACTAATTTTGCTCCTATTTCTGATTGTTCAATTTGCTTAAAAATCTGTTGCCGGACATCTCCTGAATGAGTGCATGATACCATAACCAATAGATGGTGAATGGTGTAATCGCATTTGAAAAAATTAGTTTATCTTTATGAAAATTATATTTGTTATGAATTATTGGTTGGTAAAATCAGAACCTATAAAATATCCTTTTGATCAACTATTGAAGGATAAAAAAACTATATGGGATGGAGTGCGCAATTATCAGGCAAGGAATAATTTAAAAGAAATGAAAAAAGGGGATCAGGTATTGTTTTATCACAGCAACGAGGGCAAGGAAATTGTTGGTCTTGCGAAAGTTGCCAAAGAGTACTACCAAGATCCTACCACTACAGATCCTAGTTGGGTAGTGGTAGAACTTACTCCTGTAAAAAAATTCAAAAAAACGGTAACGTTGGAAACAATAAAAGCACATCCCATTTTGAGTGGAATGTTATTGGTGCGACTATCACGTCTTTCTGTAACTCCCGTCAAAGAAAAAGAATTTGAAACAATTGTGAAATTGGCAGAAGTGTAAAGAATGTAGTTTAAAAACCGTCAGCTTTTTGATTAATGAAAATTTTAAAAAACCTGCCCTTTAAATTTAGAATTTTAATAATATCTTTACCCGCTCTAATTTGTTAACCTTTTAAAACTAATTAAATAAATATGGCTTTTAAATTACCGGCACTTCCTTATGCATCAGATGCACTGGAGCCTAATTTTGACAAAACTACGATGGAGATACACCATGGTAAACACCACAATGCTTATGTGACTAACCTAAACAATGCTATAAAAGGTACTGAATGGGAAAGCAAAACCATTGAAGAAATTCTGCATAATATCAGCAAGCTGCCTCCTGCTGTTCGAAACAATGGTGGTGGACACTATAATCATTCCTTGTTTTGGACTATACTTGGACCCAATAAAGGAGGCAATCCTACAGGAGCCTTAAAAGAGGCCATTGAGAAAAAATGGGGAACATTCGATAAATTTAAAGAAGAATTTGCAAACGCAGGTGTTACACGCTTCGGTTCCGGCTGGGCTTGGCTTATTGTAGCAAACGGCGCATTGGAAATATTTTCTACCCCAAATCAAGATAATCCTCTTATGGATATTGCGGAGAAAAAAGGAACTCCAATACTTGGGTTGGATGTGTGGGAGCATGCCTACTATCTGAAATACCAAAACAGAAGACCTGATTACATAGCTGCCTTTTGGAATGTGGTTAATTGGGATGCGGTGGCTACTCTATTTGCAAAAGCAAAATAAAGTACGCAAACTTATTGAAGCCTCTTTGTGCAGAACGAAGAGGCTTTTTATTTTTTAAGCCTTGTCTTTGTTCGTAATTGCTTCAGAGGTTACCAATAGCTTGTATCCAACCAAACAAATTAATACTAATATGAGAAATCCGATCATTTTTTAAGTAGTTTTTATACTATTAATACTCGAATATGCTATCAGGTAATCTTTTTTTAGCACTTTTAGGAAAATTTAAAAAGACATTTTTTAGAGAAAGATTTTAAGCAATACAATCGTTTTATAATAATAATCATCTATAAGTGTTGTATTGGTTCTATACAGAATGTAAATTTGGTATATTTAGAATTGATTTATTAGAGTAGTACTACTAAAAAATATGAAAAACATCGCAGGAATTATTTTTTTACTGATAGGCTTACCTGTATTTTTTGCTACAGGCCAGAGGAGTGTAATGGAGGTGGAAATGAAAGGAGGAAGAGCTCAAAGTGTATTTTCTACCACGGACGTATACAGCAACATTGCTTATATATTTCAAGGGTCAAAATCGATTCAGATTTCTATTTTGGATGCTTCTTACAAAATGACAAAAGAATTTTTGATCAATAGAGACGAAACAGAAAAGAAAAATAGAATTATTGGAGCAACACTTAGCGAGCGAAACATAGTGGTATATTTATTTGACCACAAAGAAAGAAATTTCGCCTCTTTGGTTGTTGACAGGTTTACAGGGAATCATCGGTTTAATCCCTCAATAGGAGCACTTGCCAAACATGAATTTCTGATGGAGTCATTCGAGATGGAAGGGGTGTTTTACTCGATGGTAGTACCACAACATAAAAATGCAATACTTTTATTTGCCTCTAATGAAGGCGGGGATTTCGCCATAAGAAATTACGATGTGAATTTCTCTGCTTTATACTCAAAATTATCTACCAAAAATGATGAGTTAAATAAACAACCAGAAACACCAGTCGGAATAGAAAGAATTAATTACACTATCGAGAACAATATTAAATCTGCCTACCCTTCAAAAAAAATGTACCTATCTGGCAATAAGATATTCATGACATTTGAAGAGCCTTCTCACACACATGTTGTCATTATTGATCCTTACAGTCCTGTAGCCATTTATAGAAAATTGAATTTTTCATTGGATAAAGGGAAGAATACAACTCCTAGCCAGGGAAACTCCTTTTTATATAAAGGAAATTTGTTTAGAATATCCTTTAGCGACGATGAACTCAATCTGATTGTCATTAATTTGGATTCTATGCAAATGCTCAGAAGTTTCAACGTATTTCCTGATCAGCCAATTTCTTTTATCAATGGTTTTGTGAAAGAAGAAGGAAATGATATGCAAGGGAAATTCATCCGAGTGACTTCTCAATATTTCAAAAAATTACGCCAAGGGAAATTGGCCGTTGCAGTAAACGATTTAAAGGATGGCTACTATGAGGTTGAGTTAGGAGCATACGAAGAGGTAACCGTTTACCGTAATTCAGGGATGGGTGGAATGGGTATGGGTATGGGTGGCATGGGTATGGGCATGGGAATGGGCGGCATGGGAATGGGTATGGGTGGAATTGGAATAGGCATGGGCTCTGGTATGGGTATGGGTGGAATGGGGTATGGTGGTTATCCGGGCTATTATCCTAACAGTGGCAATCAGACAACAAGCATTCGAGTAGTATATTTTCAAACATTATTGAGAGAAAATGATATGTCTCACGTAGATGGAAACGTGCCTGTCACTATGAGAGAAAAAATAAACGATTACGAAGCGGAGGTTCTTAGAAATAGAAGCCCCGACTTATTGAATGTTGTTCCTTCACATAATGGTTTGCTTTTAGGATATTATGCAAAAGGACATTCAAGATATAATCTTGTAGAATTTTTAAAATAATACAAAGAGCTATGTCTTTTCCAACAATGTTACGCAATCCGCTTTTTTAAAAAAACAATACGAAATAAAGCATTGCATCCTTATGATGTGACCCTTCTATTTTCGGTATCACAAAAGTATTTCCTGTATCTTTTTATTTTGACCTGCATTATGATTTCAAAACTTAAACAAGAAATCGTATGGCTAGTTCAAAAGAATCTCCAAGGCAAAAGATGATCGGCATGATGTATCTGGTGCTTACAGCACTGTTGGCTTTACAGGTAAGCTCAGCACTGATTTATAAATTTCAGGCGTTGAATACAAGTCTGGAAAAAACAGTTGAAACCACCGTTGCCGATAATAGGCAACGACAAGCTACCATCCAGAAAATGGTTGAAAAAAGAGGGAAAAGGGCGACAGAAGTAAAACTAAGTGAAGATGCACGCCTGGTGCATTTGAAAACGGAGGAAATGCTTGGAACAATCACCCAACTTAAAAAGGAGCTCATTGATAAAACAGGTGGATACAACAATGAAGGAGGTTTTAAAGGTGCGAACGAAGAAACAGAAGTAGAAGTTGTGATGATTGGTGCAAATGAAAATTCGGGTAAAGCATACAAACTTAAAAAGGAGTTGGATGAATATGTGACATTCATGAATAAATATTCTACTCATACATTTGAATCTCTTGCCCGAAATGCAATAGAAGATCCTACCCTCCGGAATAATTCTGATCAGAAAAACAAAGACTATGCGCACCTTAATTTCGGTCAAACACCAATGGTTGCAGCCCTCGCAGTATTGAGTGAGACAGAAGCTAAAATTGCCCAGATGGAAAATACTGTTATCACCGGAATATATCGGAAAATAGGCATTGATGATTATTCGTTTGACAGAATTAAACCCATGGTAAAAACGAAATCAGACTTCGTAGTTGCAGGAACAAAATATCAAGCAGAACTTTTTATGGTAGCAACTTCTTCTTCTTTACAACCTAAAATGAAAATCGGGAATAGCCCGATTCAAGTCAATCAGGATGGCGTCGGGACTTTATCCTTTGTGGCAAGTGGCGGAAATTACCGGGCCGATGGAACGATTGAGAAAACATTTTCGGGAAACATTACAATGAAGAAACCCAATGGCGAAGATACCACCTATACGGTTGTCAAAGAATACACCGTCGTGAAGCCTACTATTCAAATTCAATCTTCCTACGCACCAGCACTTTATAGAAATTGTGATAACAAACTAACCATTTCAGTGCCTGCCTTGGGAGCAGAGTACAATCCTACGTTTCAAGTAGAGGGAGCTACCCTTTTGAAAGAAAATGGTCCGGGGAATATTACGTTGATTCCTACTTCTCATACTGTAAAATTAGGGGTAAGCAATAACGGTAATTTTATAGGACACGAAAATTTCCGTGTCAAATTAATTCCACTTCCTACCATTGATGTTAAAGTAAACAATAAAAAAGTTCCGCCGTTGGAAGGAATTTCTTATAAAGACGCCAAATTTGTCTCCATAAAAGTTGTTCCGGATAAAGAATTTTCACTCGCTTTACCTAGAGAGTGCAATTATTATATTTCAGAAGGGAAAATTTACCTGGTCAAAGGAAAAAAAGCAGTTGGAGAACTTCAAATAACTGGACAAAGCATAAATTTAAATTCAATAGTACCTGAAATGAAAGCAGGGTCCCGTTTGGTGATCGAGGTGAGTAAAGTAAAGAGGGTAAATGCTAGAAATCTAACGGAAGAAGTACCAATTTCAAAGTATTATGAAACTATTGTTTTGAATTGAGTGAAAAACCAAATTGGATTCGGGAAAGAGATTCAGGTCCCGAATCCAATTTTTTATTTTACTTTTTTCACGAGTGTTACCACCTTCGTACGAAATGGAGCATTTCTTTTTTCTTCAACGATGTATAGTACTTCGACTTCCTGACCTACTTTTGTTATATACGGGTCACTCACTTTTCTTTCATAAACAATGTCATAATTAGCGTTGTTCTTATGCCCTTCCCAAAAAGAAGTAATCCCTTTATTCCTTACCCCTATAGAAGCTTCGTCTTTATAGAGCATCTTGGAATATTCTTTTCCTTTTTTAATAGCTTCAATATACTTCTCTACGAGCTTAGAAAATTTTGCAGTATCAGTCGTACATTCACCTTTAGGATAAAAACTTACGAGTTTTGCTTTTGTTCTTTTAAGGCTGTCCATACTTAAAATTTTCAAAAGGTAAAATGTATTTCCTCCATCAAAAGGACCTGCCACTTCTTTTAATTTAGTATTGAAAATTTGTTCTTCCAGATCTTCCGCCTGGTCGCCTCTTGTGATGGTTGTTACATAATAACTTTGATCACTGTTTTCTGCCAAATATAAAGAATCGTTTTTCGCTGCTTTGAACTCTTTTCTTTTAGATGCTAATTCTTCAATCGCTTTTTGCTGTTCTGCGGTGAATTTTTTTTGACCAAAAGAAGCTAGTGAGGTAGCTATAATTAAGAGTATTGTAAATCTTGACTTCATAAGTCGCTTGTTGTTTTAGATAATTGGGCAAAGGTAAGATTTTTTTCGAAAGAAAAACTACTAAAGAGCCTATTCCTAAAATAAAGGTTCTTTAGTAGTTACATTGATTGGTAATTGATTCCTTACAAATACAACCCATCAATCAGGTTTTTAAATTTTGTATTGATTACCTTTCGTTTTACTTTCAGCGTTGGAGTAAGCTCTCCATCGTTGATCGTCCACAATCTTGGCAACAATGCAAATTTTTTAATTTTTTCAAATTGAGCAAAATTCTCATTAAGGGTATCTACTTCCTTTTGCATTCTATCTATAAACGCATTATTTTTAATCATATCAGCATCGTTCGTATAATGAATGTTTTTTGTATCACACCATTTTCTATAGAAATCAAATGCAGGTACAATTAAAGCTCCCGGAAATTTCTGACCATCGCCCACGACCATTATCTGTTCAATAAACCGGGATTCTTTGAATTTATTTTCAATCAGCTGCGGTGCAATATATTTTCCACCGGAGGTCTTAAACATTTCTTTTTTACGGTCGGTAATTTTAAGAAATGTACCTTCCGTAAATTCGCCAATATCCCCGGTATGAAACCAACCTTCCGTATCAATCGCTTGTTCTGTCAGATCCGGTCGTTTGTAATAACCTTTCATGATATGAGGTCCCCTCGTTAGAATTTCTCCATCCGAAGCAATTTTCACTTCTACCCCCTGAATAAGAGGTCCAACAGTGCCTATTCTGTTTTCTGCGGGTTGACATCTGTTCACTGAAATTACCGGAGAAGTTTCCGTAAGCCCGTAGCCTTCCATAACTGGAATTTGTGCGGACCAAAATACTCTTGCCAGTCTTGGTTGAAGAGGGGCACTCCCCGAAACGATTGCTTTTATATTTCCACCTAATGCTTCCCTCCATTTACTAAAGATAAGTTTGTTAGCAATCGCCAATTGAATGTCGTAGAAAAAACCATTTCCACCTTGAAGATTGTATTTTAATCCAAGATTAAGTGCCCAGAAAAAAAGAGCCTTTTTAACTCCAGTTTGCTCCGCCCCTTTCGCAACAATTCTATCGTATACTTTTTCAAGCAATCTTGGTACGGTGGTAAACATGTGCGGTTTTACTTCTTTTAAATTATCGCCAATGGTATCCATGCTTTCTGCGTAATAAATGGAAACTCCTACAGATAAGTACAGATAACCAAGCATACGTTCGTATATATGACACAAAGGAAGAAAGCTAAGGGCGCGGTGCGTACTATTAACCGGCATTAACGGAATACATGCTTTGTAATTACTCATAATATTGGAATGGGTAAGCATTACTCCTTTAGGTGTCCCGGTAGTGCCCGAGGTATAGATGAAAGTTAAAATATCTTCCGATTTTACTGCAGCCTTAAGAGGTTCTAGCGTTGATAGGGCAAGGCCCTCTCCACCTTTCATTAATTCTTTCCAGTTTTTTACACCTGGTAATTCTGAAAATGAATAAATTTCCGTAACACTAGGAGAAGAGACAGCGGCATGCTTCGCCTTGAGATGCAAATCATCGTTTTCAACAAATACAATTTTCACCTCTGCATCGTTGAAAATAAATTTAAAATCATCTTCGGTTACCGTTGGATAAATAGGGACAAGAATAGCACCTAGTTGTTGAACACCAAGATCGATCATATTCCACTCTGGTCTATTGTGGGAAATGATGGCTATCTTATCGTCCTTTTTGATGCCTGCGTTCAGCAATCCTAAGCTTACCTTATTTACAATATCGATGACTTGTTGCGTACTGTATTTTACCCATTGCCCATTTACTTTGTTCGCGAGACAATCTTCTTTAGGGTTCTTCTCCAATTGATAAGGGAGGAGGTCAAATAATCTGTTTACTTCCATAAAAATATTTTATCAGGTTATAAGTAGTAGTACTGTTTTATTTTAGAAAAGGTTGTTTTTGTTTCACTAATTTTAAGTCCAACGTTTATAAAATTTTTCTATCGCATGGGCAATTATTGAATCGAAGGAATTAATCCTCTTATCCCCATATCGGTAACCTGCTCTCCCAGAAGGGGCTCATACCATCCATTCCCATTAGAGTCAATCCATTCAAAACTTTTGTTGGTAGAAAGGGAAACAATAACTGTAATGTCATTGGTTTCTTTGCCCGTTATTGTCAGGTTCGTTGGGAATTGACCCGTTACAACACAACTTCCGGCAGGGATAGGAGAAGTAGAAGCAATAGGATTTGGTACAGTAGTGCCTCCTGCTGGTGCTTGCCCAGTGTAAATAGTCCCCAGCGACTCGAAACCCCAATACCCCTGAACTTTATTACTGTCCAACGTTTTACTCATTGTGTTAATTTTATAGGTTCGAATATACGTATTGAAGCCAATAAAGGAAGCAAGTCTACCTGTATAATAATAATCAATGCCAGCGATGGTCACCTTATACTTAATATCGTAGTTTTGATAAGCGAGCGATACCCTCAACCATTTATAAGATCCGGCAGCTACGTTTTTAAGTGGAATACTAAAAAATACACCGCCTTGTTGGGCTAATACTGAAGAATCGAAGTCGATTGCCAATGAGCCACCAAGAGAAGTTTCAGGGGCTCGATATAAGACGGCACCATTCCCCAGCAAGGTACTGTCGGATGGAGCAAGCTCTATGGAATGAGAGCTAATAATCTGAAATACAGGACTCTGTGCGCCATGGCCGGACACAACACCGGATGGTTGACCAAGGTTATTAAGACGTACCTGAGTAGAATCGAATTGAAATTTGAAAATCAGGTTTGGTCCAATTGATGTCGCTGTGGTAGTAGAAGATTCCGTTTCCTTCTTTTTTTTGCATGAACAACAAACAATCACCAACAAGCAAATAAGAATCACACGATTTTTTTTCATAGATACAGTATTAACTAGGATGTATAAGGATGCAATTAATTTGAAGTACCACGAATGAATTTGTAAACGAAGAAATCTCATTCAGATTTTGTTCTTAGTGAATCGAACCATATAAATCCAAGTACTCTATATTCTCTTATTCGCAATGCTAAAGATTATATAAAAAAAGAAAAAATAAAAATGGTCTATTGTTTTTTTGATAAAATTATTCATTAGTGGGAAGAATTGGGAAGCAAAAAACAGACAGCAGTCGTGTAAATAAGCATTTGTTGGCATGAAAAACGGTCTTCGCCGTTGTAACCCATATATGTATTGTTGTTTGCAACGATGGAGCTCCATAGAGAATCATTGATTTTAAAAGTGGTTTCACTAGGTTGAATTTTAAAAGATATCTCCAAATTCAAAATTGTCATCGCAGGTAGGGTAAGAAGTGAGAAAAATCATTTCTTGGAGTTGATTCCTTTTTTAACAAACTTCAGGGTAACTTCAGATTTTTTATATACATTCGAGCATTGAAAAAAACCTAGCAAATAAATTAAGTATATGAAAAAAATAATTTTATTACCCCTCGTAATATTGGTATTACAAGGATGTATGATCGTAAGACCAGGTCAAATCGGTTATATCCAAAGAAACGGTAAACTACTTCCGAAACCTTCTTTAGGAGGATCCAGATGGTTTAATCCATTTACAAGTAAGACTGTAAAAATAAATACCCGAACAGTAGAGTTATACAACGAATTGACCGTACCCAGCAAAGAAGGATTGAGCGTAAAAGCAGAAATCAGTTTATTGTATCATATCGACAAAGAGTCAGCAAGGGACATATACATTCGATTCGGTATCAATTACGAAGAAGTTGTTATCTTAAGTAACTTAAGAGCTACCACAAGAGAAATATGTGCCAAATACGAGGCAAAAGAGTTGTATGCCACAGAAAGAAATAAAATCGAAAAAGCAATTTACGATCATTTGGTGGAACAACTAACGCAGTATGGTTTTGTAATTGACGTAGTATTGTTGAGAGATATTTTTATGCCGGAGCAATTGACAAGAGCCATACAAAACAAACTGGAGGCAGAGCAGTCTGCTTTAACGATGGACTTCGTTATTCAGAAACAGAGAAAAGAAGCGGAGAGATTATTAATAGAGGCAGATGCAATTAAAAAATCACAAACGATCATCAACGAAGCATTGACACAAAATGCCCTTCAATATCGCTACATTGACATGCTAAAAGTATTAGGGAATTCCAATAATTCAAAACTTATATTTATAGACAAAAATTCTCCGTTACAACTAAACACGGACCTTCTTCCGTCAGGGGTAAAATAAGAATTCAAAAAACGTAATAAAAAAGGCTGTATGAAAATCATGCAGCCTTTTTTATTACTCAAATGTAGTAAAGAGGATTTTCCCTGTTTGGTAAAAGGCAAGCAATAGGAAAACGCCACCGGTAATTTGATTTATTATTTTGTCGTTCAGGTGGAATCTGTCTTTGTAATAAGAAGCGAATTTTGCTATCAGGAATAGTAAAATAGAAGACCCCGCAATTATTCCCAATATAAAAACAGATAATAAAAGCTTGTCATTACTCAGCCAACCAATGCTAATAAAATAAGTACTATACGCAAGCCAAAACGGTATTTGCAGAGGATTTAACAATCCGATCGATAATCCCTGAAGAAATTCTTTTTTATAGCTGCCCGAAGATTCTGCTGGAATTGCTTTTCCTTTGTTCTTAGAACGAAAGTAAGAAACGCCCATTATCATAAAGATCGGGATAGAAATAAGTTGAATGATTATGTCAAACTTCGGTACCAACAATAAAAAAGCTGAAAAGTAGACCGCAATAAAACTGTACAATAGTTCTGCCAAGGTTGCTCCGACAATAAACTTCAAGGCTGCAGCAATATTTTGCGTAAAACTTATTCTTACCACTGCTGCATTAATGGCACCCAAAGGAAGCGAACCAATAAAACTGGTAATAAAACCTATACTAAAATGAAAAAGCAAGGACATTATACTATTCATTTTCTTTTTTTCAGCAATTGATGCTCATGGTATTTAACTTTCGCTTCACTGAAACGCATATAAGGTATCCCTTTTTTATGATTTTGAATGCTTATCAGATATAAGATTTTCCAATGGAAAAGAAGCGCTCTCCACGCACGAAAAATAGAATACCCTGGCTGGTATATATGACCCGGTTCAGATCCTGCACCGTTTAATTCAAGAATCTTGATGTTTTTTCCTTCTTTCAAATCTTCCATGTTTTTACATCGTAAATCATACCGACCATAGAAGAAGCCGGGAATCTGCTTACTGATAGTATCGAAAACGCTTGTAAGTTTAGAATCAATAAGATGGTTGGCATTTAAAAAGGTAGTTCCTCTGCAATGATTCCCGATTGGTTCCAGTAGCACCTTTTCTCCTTTTTGTGGAATGGAGGTATAATTCAATTTGAGGGATAACCGATCGAATTGAAATCCGGCCCGTGGGTATCGGGTTATTAATTCGCCTAAGGTAGATTCTCCATCACCAGTTACCTGTAAAAATTCTTTTTTAACTATGGATGAAATAGTCCCTGTGGTTTGGTCAGGAAAGCGGTAGTAAAATACACCCAATTCAATTTCAAAATCAATGTATTCCTGAATTAAAAAATTACAGTTATTAGTTTGTAGATAGGATTGGAGCTCTTGCTCATTATTTATTTTTTCTACTTGCGTTCCTCGTTCTCCTATATCAGGTTTGGCAATAACAGGCAACGTAAGCCCATTTTGATGCATTGATTTCAGTACT
>DATHPH010000408.1:0-6126 GCA_035484095.1 Cytophagaceae bacterium
CCATAGATACCAGCTCCTTGTTAGCCACTCCATTTAAGAAAAACAAAGATACCCTCATTACCAATGCCTATTGGAGAAAGGTCAGTAACAATCGATTTATGTCCAATGTTACAGATTCTCTCAAATGGGAACAAGGTGGCAATACCACCATTGACAATCGCTACCCTATTAACCCTGTGAGTTATAACGTTGCAGTCTTTGATGGACAAACGGCAACGGGAACACCCTACTATTATATTACAGGAGCCAAAACGACCTCCATTGGCTACGCAGACAACTTGACCTCTTTGCCAATCAATCTTAGTTCTTACAGTATATCGGACAGCATTTATTTGAGTTTTTACTGGCAGCACGGTGGTATCGGCGAGCCTCCCGAAACAACTGATTTTCTTGAAATACAGTTTAAAGATACTTCCGGTACCTGGAATACCATTCAGACAATATATGGAGATTCTATACACATGACTAGTTTCAATATTAGTTTGCTTTCTATAGACTCCGGTGCATACTTTTTTAAAGACTTTCAGTTTCGATTTCGAAATCATGGAAGTCTGGCCGGTCCCTTCGATATTTGGCTTTTGGACTATATTTATTTAGATAAAAACAGAAGCAAAGTGGACAGTATTTTCAATGATAAATCAGTAGGGAATGCCTCCACTTCTATTTTGAAAAATTATTGTGCCATGCCCTACAATCAATACTTTGCAAACAAAACAGCTGAATCTGGGTTACTAAATTTTTCGGACAACAATCTTGGACTCGGTATTGCCAACACACAATTTTTTAATGTCTCTTGTGATTTTGCTACTCAACCTGCAAATAATTTATTTAGCACAGGAAATGGTGCAACTCACTTTCCAGCCAACCCAAGTGATCAAGTGCGAACTTTTCAGGATTCCTGCACACCGGTTGTTACTTCCCTTACATTGCCTTCTCAGCCTTTTTATGTTAATAATTTCTTAGACATTGAAGCCAGTGATACTACCAATATTTTATTCGCCACCAACAATCAATTTAATACTCAAACGGTGTTCTGGGATTATTATGCTTACGATGATGGGAGTGCGGAAGGGGCAGTAGGGGCCAACCAATTAGGAACTCAGATAGCAAATAAGTATACTACCAATATTCTCGATACACTAACCGCCGTAGACATTCTATTTACATTTAGTAAAGGTCCTTATATGGTTGGGCGACAAATTCTTTTGTCGGTTTGGGATCAAAATTTCAATCTGATTGAACAACAAGTTATGAGTGTGCAATATGGAGGATTTGTTCGGACGGTACTTAACAGCCCATTAATTATTAATGCCGGGCAAGATTTTTATGTGGGCTACCAACAAAATTTTGTAGACCTTTTAAATATCGGCTACGACTTAAATTACGATCACTCCGATAAAATATTTTATAATTTGAGTGGAATTGGTGCTTCCAACTGGAATGCATTCAATGCTCAACCCGGATATACAAAAGGGAGCATGATGATTCGTCCTGTCTTTAGTAAAAATCAAACGCTTGTATTATCTACTACAACTAAAAAAGATGCGTTAGATAACTCGGTTGTCCTATATCCGGTACCTACGGACAATATTCTCAAAATAAACGGCCATGTTTCTGAAATTTCTGTTTATGATCTTGCTGGAAGAGCCATAGTAACTAAGTCGTTCGAGCCTTATCAAGAAGAAAAAAATATTGGCACTTCAACCTTCCCGAATGGACTATACATTATAGAAATCAAAATTAATAACCTGGTACTTGTTAAGAAAATTATCGTTCAGCATTCTTACTAAACCCGATAATTTATTTCAAGGTTTTGTTGTGCAACTTCTGAATGAATATTAATTAGGGAGCGAATGATTTGGGGTAGTACGTTTGCTAAAAAGTATTACTTTATCTCCGGTAATTTTATACGTTGAATTGGAGTAACTTGACAGCACTTCCATTACTTCCTGTAAAGTAGGTTCTTCAAAAGTACCGGAAAAGGAGCTCGCTAAAAGTTGGTCATCAAGCACCTCTACGGATACTCCAAAATAGGCTTCCAAATCCTCTACTACCTTTGCAAGTGAAGTCTTATCAAAGACCAAATGATTTGTTTTCCATGCAATAAAATTAGAATCTATGATTTTACTTTTCACCAAATGACCTGCTTGGTCAAGCTCCCCTTTATATCCGGAAGGAATCATTATTTTATCTTTTTCCCTATAATTTTTATCGGCAAAAGAAACATCTCCGACAACCACCTGTACAAGTTCTTCTTTTTCATTTTCTCTTGACCTAACGCTAACGGATGCTCCATAAGAAGTAGTCGAAGCCCGCAAAGTAATTACGTCAAATATTTTATTTGGTATTTTTTTTATCTCAAAAAAAGCTTCTCCATCTAAATATACTTTTCTTTCTTCCTTGTTATAGTCAGTGTAATAAGTAATCTGACTATTTTTATTTAAAAATACTTTGCTGCTATCTGGAAGATAAATTTCCATTTTGTTTTCTAGTGTAGCAAAATTGATAGGCTCAGGAGCATCTACCATGGTATATTTTAACAATACTGCTGTTGCAGCAATTAAAACCAATGTAATTGAAACTCTCATCCAGGCAGAAGATTGAAATGCATAAACTATTTTTTCGAGGAATGACATATCTAAACATTTAAACTTTTTTATATAAAAAGATAACTAGTAGCTCCTACCAAAACCCCTAGGATTGTTCCAGCCAATATTTGCAGAGGGGTATGTGCATTCAAATAAAGTCTTGCACTCAACAAACAGCCCCATAAAAAAATAAGTACTACTAAAGGGTAAAACAAATCAGAACTTGGTGTTTTATTATTGATAACTGCAAGAATAACAACCATACCACTTATCCCAACTGCGTGAGCACTTATTTTCCAGAAATTGCTGATTAATGCAAGCACCAAGATCGCTGCCGTCATACAGGCCAACACAACTAAAATCAGTTCATTTAGCTGTGGGGTATAACGAATAAAATAAATCAGTATCGAATAAAATACTCCAATCACCAAAAAAGGGAATACTCGTTCCTTGGAATTTTCCATTACGAAACTCTTCATGGTCCATTTTGTATTTTGAATCATAATATATAAGGCAACTAAAAGAAAAGGCAGAAAAAAAGTAGATAAGAAAATCAAGCCGATTAAAAATCGAATTCCTTCAAGAGTATTTAAAGGTGCAATTGCTAAAGGCGAAAAAAAACCGACCAATATAAAAATATAAGTTGGTAGTAATAGAGGATGAAATAAAACAGAAATTCCTTGTGACAGAATTCTTACTATTTTAATAACCCTTTTTAATTTTGAATATCTGTTGCTCACACTTGTTCGTTATAATTCTTTCCTTAATCTCGCTACCGGAATATTTAATTGTTCTCTATATTTTGCAACGGTTCTTCTGGCGATGTTGTACCCTTTTTTATTAAGCATCTCTTCCAGCCTTTCGTCCGATAAAGGTTTTTTCTTCTCTTCGGCATCAATAATTTCTTTCAGAATATGTTTCACCTCCCTGCTGCTGACATCCTCCCCGGAATCCGTAGCAATACCTTCTGAGAAAAAATATTTTAAAGGATAAATTCCAAAATCAGTTTGCACTGATTTGCTGTTGGCTACTCTCGAAATAGTAGAAATATCCATATTTATGTCCGTAGCAATATCTTTCAATATCATAGGTTTTAATTTACTTTCATCTCCCTCCAAAAAGAAATCATATTGGTATTTGATGATTGCTTCCATCGTAATAAGCAACGTATTTTGACGTTGCTTTATAGCATCAATAAACCATTTTGCAGCATCTAATTTCTGCTTTACGAACGTTACAGCCTCTTTCATTTTTTTATCTTTCCCCGCAGACTTATCATAGGTGTCAAACATTTCTTTGTAGGATCTGCTTACTTTTAGATCAGGTGCGTTCCTGGCATTTAACGTTAGTTCAATCTTCCCATTGTTATTAAAAAGAAGAAAGTCCGGGATAATATATTGCGATTTTACATCATTCCCTGAGCCTCCTCCGGGTTTGGGATTTAATCGGGTAATAATATTTACGGCCTCTTTCATTTCCACATCCGTAATATTCAATTTTTTTTGAATTTTGTCGTAATGTTTTTTTGTGAACTCATCAAAACAATCGTTTACAATTCGATCGGCAATCAATACTTCCGGATCGGCAATATCTTTTCTTTCTATTTGTAAGGAAAGACATTCCTGTAGATTTCGGGCACCAATTCCTGCCGGTTCAAATCCCTGAATTTTGAAAAGAATGCTTTCAACTTCGTCGGAAGAGGTTTCTATATTTTGTGAAAACGCTATATCGTTTACAATCAATTCCAATTCTCTTCTTATATAGCCATCTTCGTCAATACTTCCAATCAATTGTCGTGCAATCTGATCCTGACGTTCGTCTAACTTCAAAAAACCAAGCTGATTCACTAAAGAATCTTGCAACGTAGATTCCGTAACCATAGGACTTTCTCGCTCTTCCTCGTCCTTGCTGGGACCATCTCCCTGCATTTTATACCCGGAAATATCGTCGTCTCCTACATACTCGTCTACATTCAAATTATTTCCAAATTCTTCCTCCGAATAATCTTCTGCAGCGGTAAGATCGTCCTCTTGATAATCATCTTCACTATTTTCGGAATCATTTTCTTCCTTTTCAGAATCAAAAGGATCTTCCAACTCTCCATCCAGATTCAACTCGTCTTTATCTTCTTCTTCTTTCCCTTCTTCTAAGGCAGGATTAATTTCTAATTCTTCTTCGATTCGAGAATCCAATTCAGCAGTAGGAATCTGCAACAGCTTAATAAATTGTATTTGCTGAGGCGACAACTTTTGCGTCATCATCTGATTTAAACCCAGTCTCTGCATATATTTCCTCTAGATTTACTTAATAGTCAGTAGTATATATTCTATAAAATCAAAATTACACATAATTTAACATTTTTTATGCCAATTAAAGTCTATTTGACAGATATTTTAAGTTCAAAAAAGAAAATATACCTTTGCTGCAGAAGTTAATTGGAACGCATCGCGATTGCTTAGTACTGAATTAACTTGAATTTTAAACATTGCATAAATACAATACGAGCACAGCTGATAATTTACTAAATGAAACGTATACAAATAAAAGAACTGCTCGACAGTAAACCTGTAGGACAGGAAGTGTTGGTAAAAGGATGGGTAAGAACAGCCCGTGATAATAAAAATGTAATTTTTATAAATCTGAACGATGGTTCCACGATTCATACTATACAGATAGTAGCAGAACCGGATCAAGTAAGCAAAGAGTTGCTTAGCCTTATCAAAACAGGAGCTTGCCTTGGTGCAGTTGGAACGGTAGTAGAATCGGCAGGATCAGGCCAAAGTGTCGAATTGAAATTATCTTCACTTACTCTTTATGGTCCGGCAGATCCGGAACAATATCCACTTCAACCGAAAGAACACAGCCTCGATTTTCTCAGAGAAATAGCGCATTTACGTATGCGTACCAGTACCTTCAGCGCTGTGATGCGCATTCGTCATGCCATGGCATTTGCGGTGCATAAATTCTTTAATGATAAAGGATTCTTTTATCTCCATACCCCAATTATTACAGGATCGGATGCAGAAGGAGCGGGCGCAATGTTTAAAGTAACTACGCTTGATTTGAAAAATACGCCTCGTACGCCGGAAGGAAATATTGATTTCAGTGAAGATTTCTTCGGCAAAGAAACCAACCTTACTGTATCAGGTCAATTGGAAGGAGAATTGGGTGCTATGGCCTTGGGACAAATTTACACCTTCGGTCCTACCTTCAGAGCGGAGAATTCAAATACAACGCGTCACTTGGCTGAGTTCTGGATGATAGAACCAGAGGTCGCTTTCAACGAATTAGAGGATAATATGGATTTGGCAGAAAATTTCCTGCAATACCTGATCCAATATGCGTTGGAACA
Source organism: Cytophagaceae bacterium (assembly GCA_035484095.1). Classification (GTDB taxonomy): domain Bacteria; phylum Bacteroidota; class Bacteroidia; order Cytophagales; family Cytophagaceae; genus JANYCO01. Next base: position 5,941 of record DATHPH010000408.1, read on the forward strand.
CTGCAAAGATGATCTTGATTTTCTTAACAAACGTTTTGTAAAAGAAAACGAGAAGAAAAAACAAGAAGAACGCGACGAACTGAATCTTATAGAGAAACTTCAATTTGTAGTCGATCATAAATTTGAACGATTGCCCTATACTGAAGCCATTAAGATTTTATTGGATTCTAATTATTATAAGAAGAA
>DATHPH010000409.1:0-5099 GCA_035484095.1 Cytophagaceae bacterium
AAAAGCTGGAATGGAACAGAATCTCATTCAACGTTCAACTGGTTTGTGATTCCAGGCTTACTTAAAAATAATCCTTTCACTATTTCGATCTTGATTAATCCATTATCCTCTCTGATGATGGTGGTAGTCACCTTGATTTCATTTTTAGTCCATGTTTACTCGATCGAGTATATGTTCGACAAGAAAAACTATACCCGTTACTTTCCTTATTTGGGATTATTCACTTCATCCATGATAGGGATTGTACTCTCCGATAATCTCCTCGTGACATTTATGTGTTGGGAGTTGGTGGGGTTTGCATCGTATTTACTTATAGGATTTTGGGTAGAAAAAATGGCGGCAGCAAGAGCGGCTAAAAAAGCATTTTTAGTAAACCGAATTGGCGACTTAGGATTTTTACTAGGAATCTGTATCATCTATTCTCAGTTTGGAACCTTTGATTTAAGCAGTATAAATGGATCGGTACACCATCTTCCTTCGTCGGATAATTTTTTATTTACGATAGCAAGCTTAGGAATATTTATGGGCTGTGTCGGCAAATCAGCACAGTTTCCGTTGCAATTATGGCTTCCGGATGCGATGGAAGGACCGACTCCGGCTTCTGCGCTGATACATGCTGCTACGATGGTTGCCGCTGGTATTTATTTGCTTGCTAAAACCTATTTTTTACTAAGTCAAAATGCACTAATTGTTATTGCTTTCGTAGGTGCTGTTACTACTGTATGTGGAGCCTTACCGGCTGCGGTTCAAACAGACATTAAAAAAGTGCTGGCTTATTCCACCATATCTCAACTTGGTTTCATGGTAATGGCGATGGGAATAAAAGCCTACGATGCGGCTTTGTTTCATCTTATCACACATGCTTTTTTCAAAGCATGTTTATTCCTTACGGCAGGTGCGGTAATTCATGAAATGCATCACATCAAACAATTAATGTTTTTACGTGGTTACTTTATTAATTTTGATACACTCAACATGAAATTGATGGGGGGATTAAGAAAGAAGATGCCTGTTACATTTGTTACGTATTTTATTTCCTGTATGGCTTTGATTGGTGTGCCTTTCTTTTCTGGCTTTCTTTCCAAGGACCTTATACTGGAAGGTGCATTCAATTGGGCAATTAATATGCAAGAGCAAACAGGGAATTACATCTATTATTTCATTCCAGTTGTTTCAGTATTCAGCATAGCCATTACGGCATATTACATGCTTCGTCAAATGACCTTAGTTTTCTTTGGATCTTTCAAACTAAAGGCTTTTTATCTTCAAGCGGGTGCTGCTTATGAAAAAATTCATGATCCGGGATGGTTTATGAAAATTCCAATGATCGTATTGGCTACTTTATCTGTCTGGTTCTTCTTTTCAATAAATCCTTTGAATGGTCATCATGGATGGCTCATGGAAAAATTATATAGAAATGGGGTTGAAATGGAAATCTCTTCTTTATGGATCGTATTAATTTCTATTGTATCAATTTCAATCGGAGGAACAATTGCCTGGTGGAGATTTCGACCTGCTGCTTATATTATTAAACTTGATTCTGATAATTTCGGATTTAAAAATTTTCTGAAAAATAACTGGTATATGGATAAAGTATATCAATATACAATCGTAAACACTGGTATAAAAATTTCTTATTGGACATCCTCTTTCGACTTAAAAATAATTGATGGGATCGTCCATCTTGTAGCGTATATCAGTGTCATCGGAGCTTATTTAGTTGCACTTATAGACCGTTATATCGTTGATGGGATCGTAAATATGGGAGGTTGGATGGCGATTAAGATTGGAAAATTTAGCAGAACCTTCCAGCAAGGGGAAATACAAAAATATTTTGCATATACTCTTGTTTGTATTGTTGCTATCTTGGTTTGGTTATTATTTAATTAATATTTGAAAATATAGAATGTTATCGTTAGTCGTATTTTTACCATTTGTTTCAATCTTTCTTATCGCATTAATGCCGATGAAAAGGAATTATCTGTATAAGACGATAACCCTTGTTACCACAGCCATTCAACTGATTCTCTCACTGATTTTATTTATCCGGCACCAACCGAATAAAGGAATACAGTTTTCCGAACAATTTAATTGGATAGAGCTAAATCTAGGAAAGGCTGGGAAATTGACGGCACAATATTTTGTTGGAGTAGACGGAATTAATATTTCGATGGTCCTTCTGACAGGAATCATAATGTTTGCAGGAGCATTGGCTTCCTGGAAAATCGTAGAAAACAAAAAAGGATATTATATTCTTTACTTACTTTTATGTTCTACCATTCAAGGTTGTTTTGTAGCGTTGGATTTTCTCTTGTTTTTCATTTTCTTCGAATTTATGCTTTTGCCTATGTATTTCCTTATAGGTCTTTGGGGTGGTCCGAGAAGAGAATATGCTTCTATAAAATTTTTCCTTTACACTTTATTCGGCTCGATATTTATTCTGATCGTAATGATTGGGCTGCATATCTCCGTAATTGACCCTGTATCATCCTCTCTGGCTTCAGGGATAACAGATCTTACACTTTTCAAAACAAAATTCGCAGCAGGCGCCATTGACAATGAAAACCTTGTGCACACTTTCAATATGCTGTTGATGAAAGATCCTTCGAACTATATTCCGGGCTCTGTGCTTCATCAATTTTCTCAGTTTCATTTTTTTGGTTTTTCTGCAAGAGCTGTAGCATTCTTAGCCCTGATTATAGGCTTCGCCATTAAGCTACCAGTAGTTCCTTTTCACACCTGGCTTCCGGATGCACACGTTGAAGCACCAACTCCTATTTCCGTAGTATTGGCAGGAATACTATTAAAGGTAGGAGGGTATGGAATGATAAGAATTGCGTATCCGGTTTTTCCTGAAGGCGCTATTCAATTTGCTTACCTAATCGGACTGTTTGGAATTATTTCAATTGTTTATGCAGGATTTAATGCCTTGGCAATGAAAGATCTTAAAAAAATGATTGCTTATTCTTCCATTTCACACATGGGTTTTGTGTTGTTGGGAATGGCTTCCCTAACAGTAGAAGGAATGAACGGTGCTATGTATCAAATGTTCAGCCATGGGATTTTAGCAGCACTGTTGTTTTTAGTAACCGGAGTACTTTACGACCGCACACACGATCGTATGATTGAGAATTACAGAGGGCTTTCCGTTCGTATGCCTATATATACATCGATTGTTATTATTTCATTCTTTGCTTCCTTTGGACTCCCCGGATTTTCCGGATTTATTGCTGAGTTGCTCGTATTATTAGGTGCTTTCAACGCAGAATTTGTGAATGGTTTACTTCCAAAATGGATGGCGATTGTGGCCACCTCTGGGATTTTACTAGGAGCGGTATATTATTTATGGACTTTTCAGAGTGTTTTTTTTGGAAAATTCTGGATTCGGAAAGGAATTACTTGGAAAGAAGGTTTGTATGATTTAGACACTCGGGAAAAATTAATTTTGATTCCGCTCGCTGTCTTGGCGGTTGTATTCGGATTGTTTCCTTCAATCCTATTGGATGCTATATCTGCTGACCTAAGAACGTTGGTGGGAGATATATTAACAAAGAGGTAAAATAATAATAGCATACTCTTTTTTGTAATTCACACCCGATTCTTTATCTTGTATAATCATCATGGCAAACGAATCACCTAAAAAACCAATAAGAAGAGCGGCTGTGCCATCTGTTTCTAAAGAGAAACCCGCAAAAATAAAACAAGAAGCGACAGAAAGTAGAAAAGAACAAAATCTTCTTCTGTTTGTTCTTTTTATATTCGTGAGTGGAATTGTGTATTTGGCTATTTTTCAGAAAAAACTTTTCCCTGGTTATTTATCTTCTAAACCTTCGACCAATGCTGCTGCTGCACCTTCAGATACGAGTTCTGTAAAAGAAGATTCTACTTCTTTAAATAACATCAGTACTATTCTTGGAGAAGAAAATCCTGATCGTAAGGATAACAATGAAAACAATCTAACCATTATTTATCCGGAAGGAAGCAAGTTTTATTTAATTGCCGGTACTTTTATTTTCTATCCGTATGCAGAAAAGTTCAGAGATAAAATGAATGCAGAAGGATACAACGCCTCAATCATTTCTACCGGAGAAAATAGGAAATTTCATCGCATCTACATCGAATCTTCAGAAGACATTTCGGTCATGAGAGCTAAAAGAGACGAGTTGAGAACATCTAAAGGAATGGACGTGTGGATTTATGCGGAATAATTTATTACAACGTATATCTTTTTTTCTTAGATAAGCTAATTTAATCTCCTGCAGCCGCTCAAGTCCCTCGAGTGGCAACTATTTGTGAGTTCTCTGGACAGTTGATGAAACCAATAGATAAAAATATCAAGATAGTAAGTTGAAAATTTCTTATAATTTTAGTACTTCTAATAATTTTTTTTATGTCAGAACTCAGAAAAGCTAATACAGATTTAGCTTATTTTTTAACTTTTACAACCATAGGTTGGATCGATGTTTTTACAAAAAAATAACCATTCGATATTTTAATCGAAAAATTAAAAACCACCAAAAAAAATCATGCGGTTGCCATATTATGACTATCTTATCATACCAAGCCGTATACATTTGATTGTACAAAAAAAGATAACAAACTATTGAGTGAATGGGTAGGTGATTTTAAATCTATAACGGCAAAGGATATCATCTAAGCCATTTCAAACGGATGAATATTGATTTTGCCACTCACGAGGACGCAAGCGGCGGCTGGAATACATCACCCCCCAACTTTTCCGATTGATACCTCCTCCTTTACATTGGTCATTTTGTTAATACTACTTTCATTGAAGGTATATTTTTAAACAACCTCCATTAGTCTCGCTTATTTTCTAAAATAATATCTACCTCCACCTCATTGTCTTTTGGTATAAATCAAAGATTATTTATACAACCAAAGAGCATTGAACTATCATAATTTCATATATATAGAATACAATTATTTGATTATTAACAATATAATTAAACAAACCTAAAGTATCCGGAAAAATTAATCACAAATTACATTGGATCACTGAGGTATTTTGACTAAACAAATAATCAATGTATACGTTTAAATACTGATCTCCAGTAAGTAATTTCACCAATGCATAAATC
>DATHPH010000410.1:0-10440 GCA_035484095.1 Cytophagaceae bacterium
AAAAGAACCCATTAATAAGATAAGTACAAACCGTAATAATCGTATCATTTTAATCAAAATTACCTCTCTTCTTTATATTAATTTTCATATATCTTCTCAATGTTTATTATGTATCATAAACCTAAGAAATAAGTAACCAATATACGAAAACATTTACCACGAATTGTATTTTTACAGGATACTAAAATAATACGTATTTCTAACGTTTATGTTACACTATGTCTATTTACGTGCTGCCTACATTTATGTGTGTTTGTTTAGTTAAAAACAAAAATAATTACTTGTAAAAAATATAACATTCTCATTATGTACTTATACAAAACTGCATTTATTGGAAATTTTTATCAAAAGTAGGATGTAAAATGCTTAGAATACCTATTTTACATCTTTATAAGTAATTACAAACTTTATGAATAACAATTCCTTAACACCAATTGGGGTAAAAGAAAAATATTTCATCCAATTTAGTCAAGTAATAAAATCCACGAATTAATAGATTTTTTGCAACTCCTCTTTTGCTTTGTCTGAATAACTATTCCCCGGTTTTGCCAATTCCTTAAACATTTTTTTTGCTTCTTCCTTTTTTCCTGAAGCAAGATATATATTCGCCCTATACCATCTTGCTTCATCATAATGACGAGATTTTTTTGTCACTTTGGATAAAAAAAGTAGTGATCTGTCAAATTCATTCGATTTATAATGAATCATTCCTTCATAGTATAAAGCCTCCTGATTGGAAGGCTGAAATTGTAAAACACCCGTAAAATTTTCCAATGCTTCCTTAAACTTATTTTGATTGTAAAAGGAAATGCCTGCTTCCAACGAATACTTGCCGGGGCCCACCTTATTGGATAGATCTTCCGTCGGTTTAGACATTTCGCCATTGGAAGGATTGGAAGGAGAAGAGGCTACATGAGAATTCTGCTTCATCTTTTTCTTTCTTAAAGAAGAAGAGAAGGTAGATTGATTACCCGCATTTTCTTCGCTCTCTATTACTTTTTTATTGTCCTCGTATAATGCTATTTCATTTTTTGAAAAAATGACTGTGTCTGATTTTTTTAATGATTTACCAGTAACAACAGGGGAGGAAGATGGAGCAACTATATCTTTGTTTATTCCTGTCGAAATTTCTTCATCGTTTTTTTCCGTCATACTTCTTTTTTCTTCCTCTTTTGTAAAAGAATCATCCGAATTTGCTTTCGCCGGCAAATAATCAGCCGTTATCAATTCAGAGGGTAGGACTTTCTTTATGTTAGACTCTGCTTCAATTGTTTTATCCTTTTCTTTAAACGCCAAAGAATTCATAGAATCTTTTGTGGTGGAAACACCATTTTTTGTTGTATCAGCAACCATTTTTTCTTTTGAGCCGAAGGAAACACTGCTTTTTTCTGTTGAAGAAATCGTATTGAATAAATAATAAGAACCTCCGGAGAGCATAAAAATAATGACTAAAACAGCGGCTATTCTACTTATACCACCGATCTTATTCTCCCGATTCGTTTGATTTGAAATCGTTTGATTTATTTCATTCACTATTAATTGCGCTTTTTCTTTATTCAAAAATAACTTGTATCCTTCTACAGCATCTGATACAAGAGGTTCGGATAACATGGTTTTTTCTAATTCATACTTTTTTTTATTAGTCTTTAGTTCTTTCCCACTTCCCTTTTCTGCTTCCAAATCGTTCTTTTTGTCAGACACTATTTCTTCCTTCAGATAATGTATGATATCTTCTGTAGAAGGTATTTTTTCCTCCGGTGTATGAAATATTTTCCTGAATTTACTCATACCTTAATTGTCATCCATGCAAAGCTTTAAATTGCGTTTCCCATTTTGAATATAACTTTTCACTTTATTCATGTCGTATCCTGTTTGTTCGGAAACTTCCTTATAACATTTTTCCTCTATATAAAATAAATGCACACATCTCTTTTGTTCTTCCACCAGTTTTTCGATACAACCTTCCAGTTTCCCCAAAGCCTCTTCCGAAACTTTTTCTTCAGTAAGATGCAACGTATCGTTCATTTCCATAAATTCCGTTTCCGTTTCTTGAAATAAAATGTCCATTTTTTTATTCGCCCTCAGATACATTAGACAATGATTTCGGGAAACTGTATGCAACCAGGATTTAAAATTGCTGATTTTATGTTTTTTGAGATCAGAAAGCAATTTCTCAAAAATATTCATAACGGCATCACGACTCTCTTCTTCATTTTTCAAATATTTCATACAAACCCCCAATACGAGATGACTGTAGCGTTGAAATAATTCTCCCGCATAATAGGTATCCCCTGAATTTTTATATCGGTCAATTAACTCCTCGTCTGAAAAATTTGCTTTGATATGTTGTTTTCTAAAAAACACTCGTTCCGAATTTGATCCTGTTACCGCAATATACAAGATTCCCTTACTTTTAAAAAAGCAAGGGCAGGAGTTCCAATAAGAGCTTTCTTTGAAGTTAAATTTTCATTCTAAGACTTACGGCATTCTTATGTGCCTCTAATTGCTCTGCAGCTGCCATTTTCTCAATCACCGGTCCCAGCAATTGAATTCCTTCTTTAGAGATATGCTGAAACGTTATCTTCTTTACAAATGAATCTAAAGAAACGCCAGAATAGGTTTTGGCATACCCATTCGTAGGCAAAGTATGATTCGTACCGGAGGCATAATCACCGGCAGCTTCCGGTGTATAATTTCCTAAAAAAACGGAACCTGCGTTTATGACCATGGAAGACCATTTATCATACTCTTTTACCTGTAAAATCAAATGCTCAGGAGCATATTCATTTACTAGTTCCATAGCCTCGGTAAGATTTTTCATCAAAAACAGTTTACTATTTAGAAGTGCTTTGCCGGCAAATTCTTTTCTTGGCAATAATTCCAATTGTTTCGCAAGTTCTGTTTTTACTGCTTCAATTACTTCATTGCTATTGCTTACTAAAATCACCTGACTATCATTTCCATGTTCAGCCTGCGATAATAAATCTGCCGCAACAAAAGCAGGCTGACAAGTTTCATCGGCAATGATAGCAACTTCAGAAGGTCCGGCGGGCATATCAATTGCCACACCCATTCTAAGAACCAATTGTTTTGCTAAGGTTACATATTGGTTTCCAGGACCAAAAATTTTGTATACGGATGGAATCGTTTCTGTACCAAAAGCCATTGCTGCTATGGCTTGTGCCCCTCCTATCTTAAAGATTTTAGTAATACCCAGAACAGAAGCGGTATACAAAATAGCAGGATGAACCTTCCCCTGTTTATCAGGAGGGGTACATACGATAATTTCTTCACAACCAGCAATATTAGCTGGAACACCCAACATCAAAATAGTGGAAAAGAGGGGTGCCGTTCCACCCGGAATATATAGCCCTACTTTAGAAATAGGAACGCTTTTTCTCCAACACACCACCCCCGGAGTAGTTTCAACCTTTCTTATTTCTTCGCGTTGCGAAAGATGAAATTTTTCAATGTTGATCCGTGCTTTATCAATAGCAGTCTTCAGCTCATCGGAGACAAGTGTCAACGCTTCTTTTATTTCTAATTCCGTTACAAGTAAAGTATCAATTTTTATTTTATCAAATTCGTAGGTAAATTCTTTGAGAGCACTGTCTCCTCTTTCCTTTACCTGTTGAAGTATCGGCAACACTTTTCCCTCCAAGCTGGACGTATCCAATACAGGTCTTGCCAAAAGCTGCTTCCATTCCGATTTATCGGGATATTGTATGTAATTCATTTATTAATTTTAGAATCAAACCGGATAGACCGGATTTTGCATAGTATTATTGAATTATCTTTTCAATTGGGATCACCAATATTCCTTCTGCTCCGGCTTCTTTAAGTTTACCGATTACATCCCAAAACTGATCTTCTTTCACCACGGAATGCAACGAACTCCAACCTGATTCTGCCAAAGGCATTACAGAAGGACTTTTTACCCCTGGAAGCAATTTGATAATTTTGTCCAACGACTCATTTGGAGCATTCAACAAAATGTACTTCGTATTTTTTGCTGTTTTTACAGAAGCAATCCGGAACAACAGTTCTTCGATGATTTTTTTCTTTCCTTCTGATAAACCCGGATTTGAGATCAATATTGCTTCCGAGCGGTATACCACTTCAACTTCTTTTAACCCATTGCTGATAAGTGTACTTCCGGAACTCACAATATCACAAACAGCATCAGACAACCCAATACTTGGAGCTATCTCCACAGAACCGCTGATTTCATGGATAAATGCTTTTACGCCATTATCAAATAAAAAGTCGGAAAGAATAGTAGGATACGAAGTAGCGATTCTTTTCCCCTCAAGGCTTTTTGTACCTTGGTAATCAAAATTTTTTGGTACGCCAATAGAAAGACGACAACGAGAGAACCCTAACTTATCCACTGTTATAACGTTCTTTTTTTGTTCTGAAGCAACATTTTCGCCTATTATACCAATATCGGCTACTCCATCTGCTACATATCCGGGAATATCGTCGTCGCGCAAATATAAAATCTCCAATGGAAAATTATAAGCTGTTGATTTAAGCGTAGCTCCGCTACTGCTGAAATCTATGCTACATTCTTTAATCAACTTAATCGAATCTTCACTCAGCCTTCCTGATTTTTGAATAGCCAGTCTTAAAATTTCATTCATGGTACTTTAAATTTTAGTGGGCAAAAATAATCATAGAAAATTTAAAAACAGTATAAAATTGGTAATATTAGTTGCTAATTTTTCCGATTTCTTACTTAACTTTAACCAACTAAAATATAATATACTATGCAAAAAATACCATTCAACGAAAGATTCCGATACTGGGTTGATAATATTATTAGCAAAGGTACCCCTGCCTTGATAATAGGACTTGGCATAGTATTTTTCGCCGTTGCCTTTATTACCGGAGTGATTGTTTACATCGCTCATATTGCTGAATCCGATGGACCCCGCATGGAATTTTTCGAATCTTTCTGGCAAAGTCTTATGCACGTAATTGATCAAGGAACTGTGACAGGTGAATCAGGATGGGCCTATCGAATTATCATGTTTCCTGTTTCTTTAATAGGAATTTTATTGGTTTCTACGCTGGTTTCCATCCTTAATGCAGGTTTTCAGGTAAAACTGGATGAAATGAAAAAAGGTAAATCAATCATCCTGGAAGAAAACCAAACGGTTATTCTAGGTTGGTCGTCAAAAATCTTCCCTATTGTTTCCGAACTCATTTTAGCCAATTTGAATCAAAGCAAGTCATGTATTGTGATTTTGGCTGATATGGATAAAACAAAAATGGAAGACGAGATTAAAACTAAAGTAGGAAATACCGGAAAAACTAAAGTAATCTGTAGAAGTGGTAATCCAATTGATGTGGATGATTTGAAAATTGCTAATTTAAATGCTGCAAAATCAATTATCATCGTAGCACCGGAAGAACAAAAAGCAGATACGTATGTCATCAAAACCATTATGGCGATTGTCAATAGCCCTTCCAGAAAAAAAACACCTTATAATATTATCGCAGAAATAAATGAAGATATCAATAAAGATATTGCAAAACTCGTAGGAAAGAATGAAGTAACTGTTTTGGTAAGCAATGAAGTAATTTCCAAAATCACCGTACAAAGCAGTCGCCAATCCGGATTAAGCATCGTGTACAGTAATTTATTGGGATATGCCGATAATGAAATATACATTCAACCTATAAAACATATCGAAGGCCACACTTTTGAAGAACTTTTATACGGTTTTGACGATGTCTGTATTATTGGAATACGACATGTAGACGGAAGAGTAGAAATAAATCCACCACTTCATACCAAACTAAAAAAAGACGACAAATTAGTCATCATTGCAGAAGACGATATAGATCTTTCGTATCATCCTAAAAAGATTGAAATAACAGAATTGCCAGAGGTGATTCTAGAAAAGAAACCGGAATTTGAAATGCATAAAACCTTGATTTTAGGATGGAATTCAAATGCACGAATCGTTATTAAAGAACTGGACAATTATGTAAAACCGGGATCAGAAATATTGGTAATGGCAGAAGGAAGCGGCCTTATTGATAAAATCGTAACGCTTTCCTCTGAATTAAAAAATCAAAAAATAAAATACAAAAACGCTGATATAAATGACCGGAATGAATTAAATAAATTGGATTTGACGCACTATAACCATATCATCATTATGAGTTATACTGAAAATTATCCTCTTCAAGAAGCAGATGCCATCACATTGATTACATTGATGAACATTCGGGATATTTTGGCTAAGTTAAACCACAAAGTAAGCCTTGTTACAGAAATGCTGGATCTCAAAAATCGTGCGTTGGCCGATTTAACCAAAGCAGACGATTTCATTATCAGCGACAGAATGATTAGTTTAATTTTAGCACAGCTTTCCGAAAATAAAGAACTATCCATTGTCTTTGACGATTTGTTTGATGCTGAAGGAAATGAAATTTATATAAAACCTTATGCTCATTATATTCCGGAAAATACGGAAACCAATTTCTATTCGGTTTTAAAAGCAACTGCTAAAAAAGGAGAAATTGCTTTCGGATACATTATTGGAAAGTACGCCGATAACCCTGAAAAAAACTACGGTGTGGTTTTAAATCCTACGAAGTCTGAAAGAATTCATTTCTCCGAAGGTGATAAAATTATCATGATTGCGGAAGAATAATCTACTGATACAAATCCGTCATGCCGCTGGTATACTCTTCCTATAGAGCTCCTTCGATGTTTCTGTCCAGACACATTGAAACTATTTATCCTGTACTTTTTAGAAAAATAACCAATATAACCTACCAACGTGAACGGTTGGAGTTGAAAGATGGCGATTTTTTGGATTTGGATTGGATAAAAAAAGGTGCAAAAAAATTACTGATTCTTTCCCACGGCCTTGAAGGCGATACGTCCAGCAACTATCTTAAAGGCATGGCCAGGGCAGCTTCCAATGCTGGTTATGATGTATTAGCTTGGAATTATCGAGGATGCAGCGGAGAAATAAACCGGAATTTTCGTTTTTATCATAGTGGAGAATCAGCGGACCTTCATTTAGTTATTCAGGAAATATTTTCAAAAATGACCTATGAAAGCATCGGTCTTGTTGGATTTAGTATTGGAGGAAATATTACACTCAAATATTTAGGAGAACAACAAAACAACCTTTTTCCTTTTATCAAAGCTGCCGTTACATTTTCCGTTCCATGTGATCTGAAAGCAGGAGCCACACACATGGCAGGCAGACAAAGTAAATTTTATATGAATCGATTTCTTCATAATCTTCATAAAAAAGTATTGGCAAAATCAATACAGTTTCCTGACCTTATAAATGACAAGGATTTCTATAAAATAAAAAATTTCATAGACTTTGACGAACGTTATACTGCTCCTATTCACGGATTCAAAGATGCCAACGATTACTATACAAAATGCAGTTCTGTTAATTACCTTTCCGGAATAAAAATTCCAACCTTACTGGTGAATGCCCTCAATGATCCGTTTCTTACAGAAAAATGTTTCCCTTTTGAACAAGCGAAATCAAATTCCTGCCTTTTTTTAGAAACACCTGAGCATGGAGGACATTGTGGTTTTTATGAATACCATAAGAATGGCAATTATTGGTCTGATAACAGGACATTGGCTTTTTTTGAACAGTACCTTTAACCTTTTTTAGTTATCTTAGGAAAACTTTGTACACACTTGAATTTCGAAAAATTATTCCTAAAGAAAGACCCAAACAAAATAGAAAGAGACGATCAAAATACGTTGGTAAAAAATCTTACTTTTTTTGATCTTACTTCGATGGGGATAGCTGCTATAATAGGTGCCGGAATTTTTGGTACCATTGGCAAAGCATGTTTTGATGGCGGACCGGCTGTATCTGTATTATTTTTATTTACGGCTGTTGCTTGCCTATGTTCTGCACTATGTTATGCTCATTTTGCTTCTTCTATAAAAAGTTCAGGAAGCGCTTACACGTATGCATACGTAGCCTTTGGTGAAATTATTGCCTGGATCATTGGATGGGATCTCCTCATGGAATATGCGATTGGTAATATTGCCGTCGCTATTTCCTGGTCCGACTATTTCACCACGCTGTTACGAAATTTATCAATTCCCTTTCCTGAATATTTATCGGTCGATTATTTATCGGCACAGAAATTTTACAACGATTATATTTCTTCGTCCAATAACCTTGCTTCGTATACTACTAAAGAAGGGTACATAGCATGGTCGGGTGCTCCTACCATCGGAGGGTTCAAAATTATCTTCGATGTGCCAGCCTTGTGCATCAATATACTGATTACATGGCTTGTATTTATTGGCATAAAGAGTTCTAAAAAAGCAGGAAACATGCTGGTATTTATAAAATTGTTTGCAGTCTTGCTTGTCATTGCAGCAGGAGCCTTTTATATTAATTCAGACCACTGGCATCCTTTTGCCCCGAACGGAATTTCCGGAATATTTAAAGGAACCGCTGGTGTATTTTTTGCCTATATAGGGTTTGATGCTATTTCCACTACTGCCGAAGAATGTAAAAATCCTCAAAAAGATCTTCCGCGTGCGATGATCTGGTCGTTGGTTATATGTACCATACTGTACATTCTTATTGCCTTGGTATTAACCGGCATGGTCAGTTACCAGGAACTCAATGTAGGCGATCCTTTGGCCTATGTATTTGAACTATATCATTTGACTTTTCTTTCTGACATCATTGCCATAAGTGCGGTAGCAGCAATGGCAAGTGTCATGCTCGTATTTCAACTTGGACAACCACGCATCCTATTAAACATGAGCCGTGATGGATTGCTCCCTTCCGTGTTTAGCAAAATTCATCCTACCTTTCGTACCCCATCTTTTGCCACTATTGTAACTGGACTTATGGTTGCTGTCCCTATTTTATTTTTAAACCACACTACGGTGACGGATCTATGTGCTATAGGAACATTGTTTGCTTTCGCTCTAGTATGTGCAGGGGCACTCATGTACAAAAATAAAAGTGACGGTTTTAAAATTCCTTATTATAATTCAAAGTACCTTGTTCCTTCAGGATTCTTTTTTATTCTTATTCTATTATACCTATTCAATCGAGCCAATTTTTTAACATTCTTTACTTCTTTTCATATTGAAAACACAACGCGTTGGATTTTCATTTTATATGCATTTGTCATTTCCTGGTATTGCATCCGAAAAAATCTCTCCTTTATACCAGTGGCAGGGCTTAGCTGCAATCTTTATTTGATTACCGAATTAGGACTTACTAACTGGATACGATTTGGAATATGGCTGATAATAGGATTGATTATTTATTTTTTGTACGGATATAAAAAGAGCTTGAATAACTCAAATTTCATAAAAATCGATTGAGGAAGTTTCTTTTTAAACCTCAACATTCCTATTCGATTTAAATTGTCAACTATATTAACTTGAATTAACAGCTTCTATTTCCAATAAGGGTTGTTACTTATGTGAAAAATTTTGCCTAATGTTTCTAATACCATTAATACCACTTGTTTATTAAATCCGGTATTTATTGAAGAAAACAAATATTCAAGTTCATTTTATAAATTGTACCTGATACGTTTTTTAATATAGAAATACATTTTTTCGAAAATTGTTATATAAACGTATTGTCCAGCTTGTAAATTCCACTTATACATTCAAAATCAGAGGCTTTTTTATGGTTTAGAGGTATGTGCATGCATTAAAATTCTATGCAAAAGCTATCTCTTATCCACAAAATTAATTTATTCTGCTTACTTACTTATACCCATTCGTATACTTCATAGGATTCAATAAATAAAAAATATAACTATATGAGAAATTATATTCTTAAGTACCTAAATGCCTTCCTAATCATTTTAGGTCTATTCGTATCCAAATCTGCACATTCGGCAATCTATATGGTAACAAGTAATGCAGATGCCGGAGTCAATACCTTAAGACAAGCCATCATAAATGCCAATGCGTCCCCAGGAGCGGATAGCATCAGTTTCAACTTCGGTGTGCCAACTACTATTACCTTAGCCAGTTGTCTTCCCAACATAACCGGTCAAGTTGTAATCAATGGCTATACAGATCCTGGGGCAAGCGTTGGTGTGCTCACTATTGAAGTTATTTCTCCTGCTGGTTGTAATGGATTTTACTTTGGAACCGGTTCCGATGGAAGTACCATTAAAGGAATTGTCATTAGCGGTGGTACTACCGGAATATACCTGGCGAGCAGTAACAATCATACCGTAAAAGGAAATTACCTTGGAACAACCAAATCCGGTACTGCTATTGCCGCCTCAAGGCTTCAGGATTGTATTCATTTGAATACTTCTAACAATAGTACAATCGGTGGAACGGGAGGACAAATTGACCGTAATATCTTATCAGGAGCTACTCAAGATGGAATCCGTTTAGAAAACAGTTTGAGAACCACTATCGTTAACAACTACATTGGA
>DATHPH010000411.1:0-3187 GCA_035484095.1 Cytophagaceae bacterium
ATTTCAGTTTTCCTTTCTTTAGAAGTATGCATTGCAACGGGTTAGGTCAAAATTGGAAAAATGAAAACTATTGTGAAGCTAGAGAAAGATTTTATTCTCTTTTGTTGCCGTGAAGTGGGTAGTCAATCATTGATAAATAGCGAAGAATATTATGGTAATTGCTGTTTATTAAAAAATTAGTTGGAGCTTAAAACGTCAATTATTTCGTTTAACTCACGTTCTGTCATGGAGGTACCAGAAGGAAGACAGAGACCTTTGTTGAAAAAATATTCAGATGTACCGTTTACATAAGAAGGAGCATCTTTGAAAACCGGTTGTAAATGTAAAGGTTTCCATAGAAGACGAGATTCGATGTTACGTGCTTCTAACCGAAGTCTGATTGATTCTGGGGCTTCATCGTTTGAAATAATAGTGGTAAGCCAGGTATTACAAAAAGTTCCTTTTTGTTCTTTAGGGAAAGAAAATTTACCGGAAATTTCCAGTTTATCTTTATAATAGTTAAAAATCCATCTTTTATACTCTATTCTTTTTTCCAACACCTGGAGTTGTCCTAATCCAATTCCTGCCAGTATGTTACTCATACGGTAGTTAAAGCCAATTTCAGAATGCTGATAATAAGGAGCGATATCTCTTGCTTGTGCAGAAAGGAATCTAGCTTTTGCAATTATTTTTTCATCGTTGGAGACCAATGCACCACCTCCTGAAGTGGTAATAATTTTATTACCATTAAAAGAATAGATGCCCATTTGTCCGAATGTACCAGTCATTTTGCCTTCAAAAGTACTTCCCAGTGATTCTGCGGCATCTTCAATTAAAAGAATCTCATATTGATTGGCAATGGCTAGGATTTCTTTCAGTTTTGCAGGTCGTCCATATAAATGAACCAAAAGAATGGCCTTCGGTTTCTTACCCTTTTTAATCCGGTCTTTTATGGTCAATTCAAGAAGTTCCGGAGACATGTTCCAACTATCCGATTCGCTGTCTACAAAAAGGGGAATTGCGCCAAGATATACAATAGGATTGGCGGAAGCTACAAAGGTAAACGTAGAACAAATTACTTCATCGTTTTTGCTTACTCCAGCCAAGATTAAGGCAAGGTGAATGGCAGCAGTACCGGAGTTGAGTGCAGCACAATGTGTTGCTTCCGTAACCTTACAAATCCCTTTTTCAAAGGCATCTACATTTTCTCCGGAAGTAGTAATCCAATTTTTTTCAAACGCATCTTTTATAAAACCCATTTCCTGATTGCCAAGATGTGGTGGAGAAAGATATATTCTTTTATTGGTCACTGAATAGAACAGTTATGTATATACAAGAAGTTGAAGATAAAAAAATATTCCTTAATGGAAGAAATAAAAACCTGGCCGGGTTATAAAATAATTTCCTCCCAGGTATCTAAATGCCCGTCTTTCGATTTTTTCTTGTAGCTATCCATATTTTCCATCACTTTCTTTTTGAAGCTCCAACAAGTATTTCTTCTTAAATCAAGCAACTCAGATAATTCATCAAGTGTTATCTTGTTTCCTCTACGATGCACAATATAAGTCATATAAAATGCTTTATTAATAGGGAAGCGTACGCCGTGAAAGAGCGTGTAGGCTGTAACAGATTCTACGTTTCCACATTTGGTACATTTTCGTGTAAAAGGTTTTGAGCCCTTCGTGTATTTTGGATTGCTACATTTTCGGCATTTATAGGCTTTGCCCCATTTCAACTCCTCTAAATACCTAAAACAAGTCGCTTCGTCTGGAAAGATATTATTGAATTGTTCGTATGGAACTTCCGAATCAATAATTCTTGCTTTTAAGTCTTCTTTTAAATCTTTTTTCAAGTGCCAGTTGTCATAATCCAACTTAGCATTCATCTCGTTTACTTTATCGTTTAATATTTTTAACTTGAGATTCGCTTCTTCAAGTTCTCCATTTTTAGATTTTAATTCTTGTGTACGTTCTGTGACCTTATATTCTAATTCTCTATTTACTTTTTCTTGCAGGGCTTTATTTTCCTCAAGTCGTTCTATGATTTCTTTTTGAGCTTCTTCATTTGCCTTTTTGATAATGCGTATTCGATCAGCAAGAGCGAAAGAGAGAATTACGATCTCAATAACCAATCCGTAATTCAGGCTATACACTGTAAATAGGTTGCCAGGAACCATCTGCATGGCACGGAGTTGAATGATAATAATACTGATCAATACAAAAGTGTAGGCCACTATAAAAAAGCGTGCCGGTTTATACCCTTTTGTAAAAGTATAAATGGCCACTCCATACGACAAAAGGAAAGGAATGATGTAAACAATTTTAAAATGAATAAAATCAGGACTAAACAGGATAATTAAAAAATAATAAACAAAATAAATACCTACTGACCCCAATAATAAATTTCTAAGTTTTGGGAAATTGGTGCTTAGTTCAAGGAAAACAATGGAATAAGACACAAACGTAATCATCAGCATCGAAGGTGCTAAGTATATACCAATGAATCGAATAAGATGAGGATATTCCGACCATAAATATTGAAATCCTAGTCCATCGTCTGTCATGGTATTTAAAATACCGGTCAATACATAAAACACATAAAATAGGTATACTTTTTCACGGACTGAGAAAAATATAAGCAGATTATAAACTGCCATGATGATGAGAATACCATAGTACAAACCAAGGAAATAATATTCATTGGTAGAGTAGTACATAAAATAATTAACGGACTTAATTCGGAAATCAAAGCCGCTGTAATTTTTTGATTCAATTCGTATGTAGTAAGTGATCGCATCCCTGGACTTATCTACCGGTAAATCAAAGACAATATTTTTATTGATATGCTCTCGTTTGTCGAAGGTGAAGTTTTCTCCCGCTTCTTTCATTCTGAAGTTTCCTTTAGAATCCTGAACAAAAAGTTGAATGAGGTTTGTATGAGGAGAATACGTTTCAAGCATGTAATGCTTATCAAAACGGGATGAATTTTTTACAGAAAACCGAATCCAGTAGGCAGCGTTTGGATTTTTGTTATAAGCATTTTTTTCTCTGTTTACTTTAAACAATGTAAATGAAGGGCTGCTAATCTGTTGAAAGGTGTATTTTTTGTCGGTATCCTCAAAAATTTCAATATCAGCTCCGGCAAGAGTATAATCCTCTTTTGAGTCGTCCAATTGAATAATATTGCCTGAAAATGCTCCCGAAATGGG
>DATHPH010000412.1:0-6259 GCA_035484095.1 Cytophagaceae bacterium
TCTAACCCTGTCATGGTACATTCTATACCCTTTGCTGCACACACTACCGCTACTGTTTGGGCTAAATCCGGGCAGTGCGTGAAATCCCATTCAAAAGCTTCCGCTGCTTTTGTTTTTTCCAGCATAAGACCTTTGTCGGTAAAGGCGGATTTTACACCAAAATTTTCTGCAATATCCGTAATGATGCGATCCCCTTGGAGAGAATCGGATTTGTACCCTTGTATTTCTATTTTTGATTCTGTTGCCAGTGCTACAAGACTATACCAATAACTGGCTCCCGACCAATCTGATTCTATGGAATAAGTTGAAGGTTTGTATTCTTGAGGAGCGATTGAAATTGAGTTTGTATTCCAGTCTGCAAGCGCAGTGACTCCAAAAAGTTTCATGAGCGCTAACGTCATTTCAATATAAGGTTTTGAACCTACCTTGCCTTCCAATTCCAGTGACATTCCGTTAGGCAATGTCGGTGCAATCATAAGGAGTGCCGTAATGTATTGGCTGCTTACATCGCCTCGTATTTTTAGATGATTGGTTTTAAGATTTTTTTTATCAAATTTTTTAACGATGATAGGAGGGTAGCCTTCGTTTTTTTTGTACTCTATGCTGCAACCCAATTGTCGCAGAGCGTCTACTAATAATTGAATAGGGCGTTCGCACATTCTTGAAGTTCCTGTGAGCTCTGCCTCGCGTCCGCTTACGGCGCAGAAGGCAGTAAGAAAACGCATGGTGGTACCTGCATCCAATACGTCCAATACATATTCATCGGATTTTAACAAACGAATCATCGTTTGCGTATCGCGGGCATTGGAAAGGTTTTGCAAGGTGCATTTGCCTCCGGTAAGTGCATCAATGATCAAAGCACGATTGCTTTCACTTTTCGAAGAAGGAGGAGTAATTGTACCATACAATTGGCCTGAATATTTCTTTAAAAAAAGAGGTGACGTTGTTGTATCCATAATGAAATGCAAATATAAAGGTTTTCTTAAATTTACTATCACTATACCCTTAAGAGGTGTATATGAGAGGCAACTTCATTATTGAAACAGGTTAAAAATAATAAGAATAATATCCTCTTTGTCCGTTGGAAGTGATGCCTTCTATCGTGACCCGTCCCCTTATTTTTTCTAATATTTCTACAATCTCTTCGGGTGTGCTTACCGTTACTTTGTTGATAGCCATAATAATAAAGCCTTCGCTGATACTAAGCCTTCTAATTAAACCATCTCCTACTTTCACAATTCTTACTCCGTTAGGAATACCCATTTTTTCCTTTTCTACTTTAGAAATAATTTCAAAATCTGCACCTAGCGACGCCGACTTGTACGTCTCTCTTTTTAATACTTCTGTGGTTCCTTCCCGGTTGGTTAAGGTTAGATAATTTTCATGGATTTTGTTATCTCTTTTGTAACTCACTTTTATTCTTTCTCCCGGACTGAAATAGCTTAAATATTCATCAAAACTCCCTTTGCTGTTAATGTCATAGTCGTTAAGTTTAAGGATGATATCATTTTTCTCTAGCCCCATTTTGTCAGAAGCACCATCTTTTTGTATATACGTAACGATTACTCCATTAAGGTTATCAAGTTTTAATTTGTCCGCGTATGCAGTATTTAGCTCTTCCACTTCTGCCCCCATAAAAGGTTTTTGAACCTCGCCATATTTAATCAGGTCTTTTGCTATTTTCTTTACAATGTCTACAGGTACAGCAAAGCCATAACCGGTATAAGTACCCGTCTTAGAGAGGATGGCTGTATTGATGCCGATCAGTTCTCCTTTGACATTAACAAGCGCACCACCACTATTGCCAGGGTTGATAGCAGCATCGGTCTGAATAAATGATTCTATGGGAAATTGGCTGTTGACAATATTGATATTTCTACCTTTTGCACTTACAATGCCAGCCGTAACAGTGGAATTTAGATTAAAGGGATTTCCTACTGCCAAAACCCATTCTCCTATTTTCACGTCTTTCGATGCTCCTAGCTTTACAGCTGGTAAGTTTTGTGCTTCAATTTTTAACAAAGCCAAATCGGTAGAAGGATCTGTTCCGATTATTTTTGCCTGATAGGTTTTTTTTTCGTGCACCACTTCGATCTTGGTTGATTTATCTATCACATGGTTATTTGTAATGATATAGCCATCCGTACTGTAAATAACACCAGATCCGGAACCCTGAATTTGTTGAGTACTGCCACCAAAATACATATCAAACCAGTTGGAGGTGGCTTGTTGAGAAAGGGTGTTGATAAAGACTACATTTTGTGTACAAAGAGCGGAGGCTGCTACGAAATCTTCGCTCTGTTTTACGTTTTGATAGTTGGTAATCGATGCCAAGTCCATTCGTGCAGAATTGTCTGGCTGACTGGTATAATAGGTTTTGACCGGATATAATTTATAGAAGAAAAATGCTCCCGCAATACCAGAAATAAAAGCAAGCAATATAATTTTTAGATTGGTCATGGTATGGAATTTTAGACTATTCAATATAACGTAAACGGTATTTTTTAGTATCGAAGTTTTATGAAATACCACTTTCATCTTTTTTCAAAGAAAATGCCAAAACAGATTAGACACTGCTAAACCTGCCAAAAATACTTAATGGTAATTTTTTCCCGGCTTTATCTTCTAAATATAACTCACCAATTTCCGGGTTTTTGATATCCCCGAAAATGCTTTTTAGAAGTGTTTCAACGATTAAAGCAGAAAATCCAATAGAATATAAATTCAGTATAAAAAAGTGATTTTTTTTATCTAATAAATCGCGGCATCCTTTTAAAATTTCGTTTAATTGATCCTCGATAATCCATTTTTCGCCATTTGGTCCACGACCATAAGCGGGAGGATCCAGAATGATTCCTTGGTATTGATTTCCTCTGCGGACTTCCCGTTGTACATATTTCATGGCATCTTCTACCACCCATCGAATATCTTTGAGGTTACTTGCTTCCATGTTTTCCTTTCCCCATGTTATAACCTGTTTTACAGAATCAACGTGGGAAACATCTGCTCCCGCAGCCTTTGCAACCAAGGATGCTCCTCCTGTATACGCAAATAAATTTAATACTTTAGGAGTATTGCCCAGTAAGTGCACTTTTTTGTAAATATAGTCCCAGTTGGCTGCTTGTTCGGGGAAGATGCCAACGTGCTTGAATGAAGTAAGTCCTAAGCGAAAACGAATGTTGAATAGTGTTGGATTGTAATTGATGAACCATTGTTCCTTCATGCCTTTTTTTAAAACCCATTCTCCTTTATCGGGATTGCCTGTTTCTTTCCGAAATTCGGCATGAGAAAGTTTGTCCCATTCGTTTTCAGACAACGAAGTATCCCAAACAGCCTGGGGTTCCGGCCGTGATAAAATAAAAGAACCAAATTTCTCTAATTTTTTGTAACTTCCACTATCAATAAGTTGGTAGTCTGAAAAATTTTCGGGTTTTAAAAACAACATTGGAACAAATTTAGACTTTTACCAGTATAAGTATTATTGGATGTCAACTTTCCGACAATAAAGATGAACAAAAAAATAGTAATACGGTTAAGACGAAGCAAATTATTTAAATTGAGGTTCACCCTTTTTTTTGCTTTTGGGCTCTTTTCTTTGATGGTGAGTTCGATTTATTTTACCTACAACATTCCAAAACGAACCAATTCAGAAGAAGTAAATTTGAATAATATTTACAACACATGGAAAATTGTGAAATATTATAAAAACGGGAAATTGGTGGTTAATAATAATAAATTTCAAAACCTGCGTTTTCGCGTAAACGTAGATGGAACAGCTGATTGGATAAAAGAAGGCTATGAATCTAATTTTCCATTTATGATTACCAAAGATGGTTCTCAACTTATTGCTAACAATGGAGGAGCTATTGAAAACGTAGAAACCATTTACGAGCTTTCTGAAAACAGACTACGTTTTGGTAAAAGAAACATTCTTTCCCATTATGAATACGTAATGGTTCCGTACAATTATGTAATGAATTAGAAAAGACTGATCACACTTTTTTTAATGGAAGTACAATGGAAAAATTTACTCCTTTCCAGGGAATGCTTTCAAGTTTTATACTACCTTCAAGCATGTCGATATGAGATTTTACCAGAAATAGGCCCATTCCTTTGCCATACACATGGTCGTGAAAACGGCTGTATAATCTAAATATTTTATCGCCGTATTTGACTGTATCAATGCCAATCCCTTCGTCCTTGAACGAAAGCAATAGATTGTTTCCGTTTATTTCTGCAATGATAACGATTACTGGTTTTTTGTTGGGAATAGCATATTTAATGCTGTTGGAAATTAAATTATAGAAAATGCTTACTAAGATGCTTTTTACACAATTTATTTTCCCAACAAAAAAATGATCGTGTATTTCTGCTCCGCTGCTTTGAATTTCTTGAGATAGAAGAAGTTTTACTTCTTCAAAAATTTCTTGAATGGAAATAACATTCGTTTCTTCTTGACCCAATTTTCGTTGAATAAGGATATGATTGAGATCTTTTATCACTTCATCAATCATTAATACACTAGTGTTGAGATGCCCCATTAATTTCTGTTGTTCGGGCGAAGTGTAAGGGAATTTTTTTAACAATTCCAGCAAACCACTAACTCTGGAAATAGGCCCCCTTAGATTGTGTGATATAATATGGTTGAACATGTCCAACTGCTTGTATTCACTTTCTAATTTTTGATACTGATATTGGACTTTTGTTTCATTTAATTGTTTTTGATGTATTTGTGTTTCCAAAAAATGTTGCTTTTTGTACAAATATTCAGACTCTTTCGTTTTAAGCTTGTTAATCCGGACGAAGGCGCTTATAAACAAGAAAATCATAAAGAAAGACATTAATAAATTTAAATTAAAAAGGACAATAATTGTTGTTATATTCAGTATATCAGCATTGACGAACATGCCTTTATGATATAACAGATTCATGGTAATAGCATTTACTAAATAAGAGAGCAGCGCAATATAAATGAAAAGCGTTTTAGAATTGTCAAACGTGATGTATACGGTGAGCGGAGTAGTGAAAAAGTAAAAATAGAACCCTGTTTCATACCCTAAACAAAAACTGATTGTGAAAACGGAATAGTTTGTGACAAAGAGATAAATATATTTTGCGAGGTGGTGGTTTTCCTTGTGAATACTGAAAAAAGTGAGGAGGAAGAGAAATAAATAGGAAACGGAAAAAATACTTAATAAATAATTGGAAGAAAAAAAACCAAATAAAATTAACAAAATGGAGACATCAATGCATATAAAAATTTGCCAGTTAAATGAAATTAATTTTTCCTTTTCATATCGACCGTATTCTTCGCGTATGCCATTACGGGAAATTTTGTAATATACTTTTTTTAAAAAAACATTCAGTTCTTTATTCATTCCCTCAATAATGTTCTTTCAAGTCGGTTGGAACTAAATTTAATGCGGTTACAAATAAAAGTAAGGATATATTTTAAATAAACAAAAAAGTCTATCGAAAACAAATTTATGTTTTTTTATCTTTTATGCTTTCTAGGATTGCCAACTTTTTACCTCTTCTAAAGTAGGGTTCGGGATGTCAAGTTTCATTTTTTTTCTCATGCCACACAAGTCATTGAATAACTTATTTGGATTTTGAGATCTTAGCTGATCGACAGTGTTGACGCCCATTTTAAGCAGCAGCGGAATAAATTGTTCTGGTACACCGGCTTCTCCAAATAAATCGGCATCCGAAACTTGTTTTTTTTCGGGTCTCATTTGTGGGAAGAATAATACATCTTGAATAGAATGTTGGTTGGTCATAATCATGGAAAGGCGGTCAATACCTATTCCCATACCAGCAGTAGGAGGCATTCCATATTCCAATGCCCGAAGAAAATCATGATCAATGTACATAGCTTCATCGTCTCCCCGTTCCATAAGTTTGACTTGTTCTTCAAAGCGTTCACGTTGATCGATAGGGTCGTTTAGTTCGGAATAGGCATTGGCTACTTCTTTGCCATTGACCATTAACTCAAAACGCTCCACCAACCCCGGTTTGGAGCGGTGTTTTTTAGTAAGTGGTGAGGTTTCGACTGGATAATCAATGATGAAAGTTGGCTGTATATAATGGGGTTCACATTTTTCTCCAAAAATTTCGTCAATAAGTTTTCCTTTCCCAATATTGTCTGCTATTTCTATTCCTAATTTTTTACATACGTCTCGAAGTTGATCTTCGTTCATGTCGGTAATATCAATGCCTGTGTGTTCTTTTATAGCATCAAACATACTGATACGCTTGA
>DATHPH010000413.1:0-1808 GCA_035484095.1 Cytophagaceae bacterium
AATTCTGAAAATTCTGGAAGAACCTCCTGCAAAAACTATTTTTTTAATGGTAAGCAATAACATCGACAGACTATTAACAACAATTCTATCCAGAACTCAAAAGATAATGATTCCACCCTTCTCTGATGAAGAAGTGAAAAAATACATTATTGAAAAGTTTGCTCAGGATGAAAAACATGCCTCTCGTATTTCTTTTCTAGCCGATGGAAATATGAATGCTGCGATTCAAATGAGCGGGGAACCTGAAGAAGACAACCATGATATGTTTCGGGATTGGATGAGACTTTGTTTCATTTTGTTTAGAAAAAACAGCAATCTTCTGGAGCTTAACCAATGGTCGGAAGCTTTTGCTGCACAAGGCCGTGAAGCACAAAAGACCCTTCTTCAATATGGTATAAATATTTTACGCGAAACACTGGTTTTTAAACATACCGGACAACAATTAGTACGTCTTCAACAAGAAGACCTGAAATTTGTGGAAGGATTTGCCAAAGTACTCTCCGAGGATATGATTGAAACGGTCAGCAATCGCTTAAACGAGACCTTTTATTATATTGAACGAAACGCAAATGCCAAAATTACCTTTATGAGTACTTCTTTTTTTATTGCCTCTGTTTTCAATAAAAAACAATAAAAGTATATTTGTATAGAGAGTTCATCCCTCTTCCAAAATTTAACATGCAGAACACCGTCAAAATTGGTACTCGAGGGTCAAAGCTTGCACTCTGGCAAGCCTATTATATAGAATCACTTCTTCAAAAAGGGGGATTGAAAACTGAAATTATCACCATAGAAACAAAAGGAGATAAAATTTTGGATCAAACACTTTCGGAAATTGGTTCTAAAGGGTTGTTTACAGAAGAACTGGAGATTAAGCTAATCAAAGGTGAAATTGACATAGCGGTAC
This sequence comes from Cytophagaceae bacterium, assembly GCA_035484095.1. GTDB lineage: Bacteria > Bacteroidota > Bacteroidia > Cytophagales > Cytophagaceae > JANYCO01. Next base: position 908 of record DATHPH010000413.1, read on the forward strand.
ACAGTGCTAAAGATATGCCTTCCGAATTAAATGAAGGGTTAGAAATCATTTCATTTACTGAAAGAGAAAAGCCAAACGATATTCTCGTAAGTCTCGACAAAAATTTCACGCTCGAAAATACTGCCCATGAAATTGTTGTAGGTACTTCCTCTACACGCAGAAAAGCTGTGTTAAGAAGAAATTATCCTCATGTAAAAATAGTAGAGGCGAGAGGGAATTTACAAACCCGTTTTCGCAAAATGGAAGAAGGGCATTTTCAGGCCATGCTACTTGCTTATGCAGGCGTACATCGCATGGGCTTTGACGATAAAATTGTCAAATTATTTTCTTTGAAAGAATTTACCCCTGCGGTAGGACAAGGCTCTATTGCGATAGAAGCTTCTTTCTCGCTTGATAAAACTAAAAAAGACAAAATACGTTTCTTAACCAACCATTCGCAAACAGAATCTTGTCTAATTGCAGAAAGAGCCTTTCTGAAAAAACTTCAGGGCGGATGTAGTGTTCCATTATTTGCATTGGCAGAACTTCAATCAGATACTCTTTCGTTACATGGAGGGATTATTAGCCTTGACGGGAAAGAGTTGCTTGAGGAAACAATCTCCGGTTCTATTACAACCGCTGCTTCTTTGGGAGAAATAGTAGCTGATAACCTCCTTAAAAAAGGTGGCGGAATTATTCTGGAAAGTATTAAATTACATAAAACAAAAAGCAATACTTCTCTTTAAATATAGTTAGGGTTGTTATACCAATGACGGTATTTAAGAAATTTTATCTTTTAATTTAACATATACTTATGAAAAAAATATGCTTATACTTATGCTGTTCTCTTTTACTATTAAGCTTTCAGGTAATAGGACAGGAAAAGAAAATACTTCCGAAAGAAGATTATGTAATTACCATT
>DATHPH010000414.1:0-1778 GCA_035484095.1 Cytophagaceae bacterium
AATATTTACAGATTTCAAGATTCCACCACTTTCTACTATTTTACCCAACATTTGATTGGAGGAAGAAGAGAAGAAATTCCAAAATATTAAACCGGAAAGAACATATAATGGGTAATTTTCAACACTATTTATAACCTGGCTGAAAATAAATACAAAAATGGAAAGCATGAACAGTGGATTAATCAACGTCCATAAAAATCCAAGTGCAGAATTTTTGTACCGCAATTTTAGGTTTTTTATGGCTACTACATTCACCGTTTCGAAATAAGTTCTGATGCGAGAGTTGTAATAATTTATGTCTTTAAGGTTGCTCATTTGTACAATTCAAGGTGCGCAAAGATAGAAATTAGTTTTTAGATGTACTTAAGTAAAAGGTATTATTTTTTGAAGGTAAATAAGTTTCCGTTATTTGTTTCATACATCTATCTTCATGCAAAGGAGAGTACTGAAGGTAAGTCCTGAAAGTTTCTTTCAGTTTCCTATAAACTCACTTCCACAATGGAAAACCAATTGATATTAAAACCACCTTTGGCCGCAGTGAGTTTTATTTTTTGTATTCCCTTTTCCAGTATAAAAGTATCCGACTTTGTAGTATTCCAAAGTTGCCAGTTGGTCGTAGGTTCAATGGTTGTTCTTGTTAATATATTTTCTTCATTGCGCAGAACTATTACTCCGGTTGCTGATTTAGAAGAAGTTCTGTATTCAACCTGATACTTTCCCGCTTTTGCAACATAGATGGTATATTCCAACCAATCTTCCTCTTCAATATAACCTAAATTTCTTCCGCCCCCTTCATCGTTGCAGGATTCAGACATCATCCCTTGTTGTGCCGTGTAGTTTTCCGCTTCAATTTTTCCGGGTATCCTAAATTTTTCAGAAATTAAATTCGTAACCGTTATCCCTGAAAATGGCTGCAGAATGCCTTTGTCAATGGACAGAAGAGGGTTGCCTCCTCTGTAATAAAGTAGTATTGTATCTTCTTTGAATAATGGATTTTTCATCCGCAAATCAATTATAGTGGACATTGTTTGATGAATTGCGGCAGTTTGAAATTGGACTTCTTTTCCGTTCACCCTTGCAAAAAAATCTTCTTGTTTTAAGTCATTCTGTTCCAGATTTTTATTAACAGTCAATGCTATTGTAAAATCATCTTTTGTAGCCGCAGACAAAGGAACAGGCGAAGAACCGGTCGTATTATTGGAAATAAAAAGAGAATTAATTTTTTTCAAGGCTAAATTATGAAAGGACCGAATGGAATCTCCTTTATAGCTTAGCGTTAACAGGGAGTTCTTTGTAATAGGACTGCTTAACCGCAGGAGCAATGTTCGGTTGTCTCTTGATTTCATGGATGCACTTGAGATGGACAAAAGCTGATTGTTATCTCTCAGTTCAAAATCTTTTAAAAACCGATCAGGCTCTTTCAAATGTTCTGAAAAGAGCACTTCGACTTCATTTCCATTGGCAGCAACCGCTGCGGAAATAATAAATGGGTTTTCAAATTTTTTATAAACACGTATGTAATCAACTTCAAATGTTTGAGGCAACAATTTGTGGTCAATTTTTTTTCCGGAAAAATCACTTCCCACGCCTCCGCTGACAATAAAAAAGAAATCTTCGTTGAAAGGTTTCCGTCCATCAATGGGTTCTTTAATGTAACATTCATTGTAGAGCGAATCGTCAAGATACCACTTTATGGAATTTTCGTCCCAAATCAGCGTGTAAATATGCATCTCTGAAGTAAGATCTTTTGTCGTAATGATTTCATGTCCTTTGTAATG
>DATHPH010000415.1:0-14840 GCA_035484095.1 Cytophagaceae bacterium
CAATTGTGATGTCACCACCCAAGAGGGCGGTATATAAATTCAAGTCAACGGTTGAATATAGATTATTGCCATCTCTTTTAAATTTTGTATGGTTGGCAATTGAAAATGTAATATACAAATCTCCGTTTGGTCCTCCATTCATTCCTTCTGCACCGTGCCCAGCTATTTTTATGGTTTGTCCGTTTTCTACACCGGCAGGAATTGTAAGACGAATATTTTTACCATTCACCATCAAGGTCTGTTTGGTGGTAGTATAAACATCTTTGAGTTCCAACGATAATTCGGCGTTATAATCCTGCCCACGGAACTTTGTCTGCCCACCCCTCCTTCCTCCCGACTGATTTCCAAACATAGAACCAAAAAAATCAGAAAAATCATTGTCAGAGGAGTCAAAGGGATTTGATTGGTTACCCGAAAATCCTCCCTGTGTTTTTTGTTGGCGACTTTGTTTCTCAAATTCTTCGGCATGCTTCCAGTCTTTCCCGTATTGGTCGAATTTTTTTCGTTTTTCCGGATCACTTAATACCTCGTTTGCTTCGTTAATCTGCTGAAATTTCTTTTTAGCATTTTCATCGTTTGGGTTTACATCCGGATGGTATTTTCGGGCTAACTTTCTATAGGACTTTTTAATATCCGCTTCGGTGGCATTTTTGTCCAGTTCAAGTATTTTATAATAATCAATAAAGTCCATTTTCGGAGCCTGTTTATAATGTCAATAATTTCAAACCCTAAAAGGGCGTAAAAATATCAGTAGTGAATTTAAGAATTCAAAAATAAGATTCAAAGATTTGTAATAAATAACAATAGTCCTATGATAAAGATCATACATCGATATGGTCATCGACACGCTCATTTAATAAACTCATTTGCATCTATAAAAACCAAATGTACTTCTGCAAAGATCGCTCCGCATTTTATACCTTACGAATTATTTGTTAAGTGTTTGATAAGAAATTTATGCCTTATTATTTAGTATACGGCTTTCATTATCCTAGTCATGCATTACTTAAAATAATAAGTGACTACAAAGAAGCAATAATATAATAAATAAAAATCCCTTATTCTTTCTTTTTCTTTTTAAGTTCCACAATCGAATCTTTTAAGCTAACAAAATCGGACAAAACAAAGACTATGGTTAAGAAGTAGGAAATGATTTCTAAAATGACCAATGTTCTTGCCGCCATAGATTTAGGAACTACATCGTAAAAGCCAAGATTATTAAACCCCAGCATACTCAAATATATGAATTCAAAAAACAATTCTCCATAACTGAGATTTTTAGGAAGCCCTTCAAAATTGGATGGATTTATTTCGTACAAACATAAAAAATCAACGGAAAAAGAGATAATCAAAATCATCACATTGATAAACATGAAAATTAAGAATTTATGAAAAGCTACATTTTTCATACTAATCTCCATGATCTTATTATAGCTGTCAAAAAATAACATTCCTAATTTTATCAAGGCAATGATGACAACCAACAATGTTGTATAATGTGATTCTAATATCTCTTTGTTTTCAAGATAAAATATAAAAAAACCACCTAGTATAATGATAAAATATTTAACTATAATTTCTTTGTAGTTCATCTTCCTCTCTTGTTTTATAAATAAAGCCCTCAAATGGTAAAAGTAAAAAAATCTACTGTAAAATTCTGCTCTGCTTTTTATATTTTATTTTTTGGTTAAAAATCATTCTACTCTCTGAATATCAAGTATGCCTTGATCGGGAATGGCATCTATTTGTATTTTCCCATCTACAACGGCTAGGTTTATAACCTTATCTTTTTGTGAGGCTATCACATTCTTCCACCCAAGTGGGAGTGTAATTTCCAGGGTGAGTGGGTAATGAAACAATTCATCAGGGAGTGAATCAGAGATCAAGAAAGAAATTGTGTTTGCTGTTTCTTCTTTTAATGTAACACTCACCGATTCCCTTTCTTTAATATAACGGGTTATGTTGCCTATTGTTTCAATCCATAATTCGTGGTTGTTTTTCTTATTGGCGAGCCATTGTGCAAATACTTCAAAACTTTCCAATGAAACTGGTTGCCAGGAATCAGTGGCTTCTATTGCTTCCTCAAACGGCAATACATCGTGTGCCAGATAAATGGACCAACCACCTTTTGCAAGAGTCGTTGACGTAATAAAATTTTTAAATTCTGTTATTTTCTCCAAATCAGCTTCTTTCGTACGACCCAACGTATAGGAAATAGAATGTGCCTGAAGATTCATCCAATTGGCAGGTTGAACTGCATTCAATCCGGAACCAAGACCTCTGGAGGAAACGTACCATTTTGCAGCTTCTTCCATCACATGGTTGTTATAGTCTACAAAAGGATAGGCAAAAGTTATGACAGGATAACCGGGAAGCATTTTATGAATACGCTGAATCGGAGAAGAAAGTTCATACTGCAGTGTACCTGCTTCATTTATTTTACCGTCGGGCAGTGTTGTGAGTCTGGGATGCGTGGCGGTATGAGAACCAATTTCATGTCCTGCTTGAGCCATTTGTTTGAATTGATACCAATACCCAAATCGCCAGGAAGGGGCTTGTGTAGAGTCTGCTTCCAAACTTTCGGTAATAATATAAAAGGTAGCTTTCAATTGATATTTATCCAAAATGGGAAGCGCATACTGGTACTGCGAAATAAGTCCATCGTCGAAGGACAAGGAATATGCTGCCTTGCAGAAGCCATGCCAATCGGCAATTTTTATTTTATCAGAAATCGTTCTAGTATTTTTTCCGGTGGGTTCATTCACGAAAAGATTCACTTTGGTGTTGTTCGTAACCGGAACTATATTTTTCTTTGGAGGAAGTTTTAGAAGCAACCGTACGTTATCGATGCATAAAATTCCAGTATCCCCTGTTTTTCCCAGAACTGTCCATTGCAATGCTTCAATGAAGGAAGGATTAAAAGGAACGGGCTTCCCCCATCCCGAAGGCTGTTTAAGTTCGGAAATAGGCAGAACAACGGTCTTCCATTCCACACTGCCCGGTATTTTTTTCATGTAATGAGCATAGTCTTTTACGGAAGAAAGTTGGTAGACAAACGAATGTTTGGAGCCTTTATAATCATACGCAATACCTTCCAGGTTATCAATACCAACGGCAATAAGAGAATCGATAATAGAGACGCCCAAGCCTATATATGGCTCCCATTGATAACGGCCTTTGTCCAGTTGAAATTGAAACTGAAGAAAATTAGTGCTGTCTCCTTTTGCATTATTTTTGTACACATTTTTTATTTCTTCCGGAAATATTTTTGAAATTCCACCATTTGATTTATCCGTAAAAGTATACCAGTCTCCTCCAAGGAGGCTTTTCCCATTTGGATTGTCAAACCGATCTATCCAAATCTCTGTTGACGTAATGGTAGGCAATGGTTTTGTTTTCTTTTGTTGAGCAATAATTCGTTCAACGGAGAATAAAACAAGTAAAGACACTAAAAGAAGGATACGGTGCTTGATTTTCATATTTTCAATATAGGATCTGCAAAATAAAAAAATAGAACTAATAATCAATGGAAGTGGAGACAAGTATTATGGGGTAATTTATTTTCTACAATTGCCCCAGAGCTCCTTCTTTGGTAAGAATTAGAGGAGCTGAAAGGTAACCAATCGTCGGTATTTGACAATGATTTAATTTAAAATTACGAATGTAAAATGACATGAACGTATCTTCCATATTTATGTTTATAAGTAAATATCGCTGATAAATAACGTGTATCTAAAAAGAAGAGACAGTCTCTTTTTGCTGCGTCCATCTAAAATAAATTAACAGATGGTTGTAATAATATTATTTCCGTGAACGCTTTATAAAATCAGGAGGACTTTAAGCAATTACAAAATCATTATTTTAACCCAATTAATCCTTGCAATCCACCTGTGTGGAGGGCGATAACGGTAGTATTTTCGATAAAAAACCCTTTATGAATTAAATCAAACAGTCCATACATCATCTTTCCGGTATATATAGGATCGAGTGGAATGTTATGTTCTTTTTCGAAATTGTTCATAAACGACAGGAGCTCGTTGTTCCATTTAGCATAACCTCCAAAGTGATAATTGGTTTCTAAATGCCAATGATTTTTTTTCATAATGCTTACTTCGGAGAGAAGGTCGTTTATATCTCTATAAAGAAAATCTCCTCCTTTCAAAACAGGAAACCCAATTGCTTTTCGATCTTCTGCCAAACTATTTACAAGTCCTGCCATCGTAGTTCCGGTGCCACAGGCAGTGCATATACAATCGAATTCAATATCAATTTCTTTTACGATTTCAGTACAACCCTTTACCCCTTCTGCATTCCTTCCACCTTCCGGAATCAAATAAAACTCCCCAAATTGTTCTCTCAATTTTAGTATAAAATCTTCATTCGTTTTCATTTTGTATTCTTCTCTGGTAACGAAATGAAGTTTCATTCCACAAGATTTTGCGTAAGCGAGTGTCCCATTCAATGGTTGCATTTCTTCCCCTCTTATAATGGCAATCGATTTAAGTCCGAAAGCTTCCGATGCTGCTGCCATCGCATGAATATGATTGGAATATGCACCGCCGAAACTCAAAATCGTAGAATGTCCTTCCTCTATTGCCTTGGCAAGGTTGAAGTTTAATTTCCGCCATTTATTACCCGATACAATCGGATGGATTAAATCTTCCCGTTTCATAAAAAGTTGAATCTTTCTTTCTTTCAATAAAGAACTTTTTATTTCCTGTAATGGAGAAGGTAACTGTAGAGGTAGCAAAACAATAATAAGTTTTAGTTAACTTGCATTGTAAAATTTTGGTAAGCAAATATGTTCATTCACTTTCACTTGATTACCTTGTGCAGGGTGTGAATATTTCACAAGCCGTTACGGTGAATAAAGTTCAGGTAAATATCCGAAATTTTAACAAAGAAGAACGATACTCCATGAAAGAAAAAAACGAAGACGAAGAATTTATAGAAGATGCTGAGCTGTATGAGCATTACCGAATTTTGGTGGAAAAAGGACAGTCGTCCATACGTGTTGATAAATTTCTGATACAACGGTTGCCCAATGCGAGTAGGAATAAAATTCAGAATGGGATTGATGCGGAAGCGATTCTGGTGAATGAAAAACCTACAAAGTCCAGTTATAAAATTAAGCCGGGAGATCTTATTACCGTTTCCCTACCTGAACCACCAAGAGATGATGTAGTGGTGCCCGAAGACATCCCACTCAACATCTTATATGAAGACGAAGAATTACTCATTGTTAACAAACCTGCCGGAATGGTAGTGCATCCTGCCTATAACAATTGGACAGGGACCTTGGTAAATGCACTGACTTTTCATCTTCAAAATTTACCCACCCATAGAAATGGGGAAATTCGTCCCGGGCTTGTACACCGCATAGACAAAGATACCTCCGGATTGTTGGTGATTGCCAAAACAGAATATGCGATGACTCATTTAGCCAAACAGTTTTTTGATCATAGTATTGAGCGGACATACCTCGCCTTGGTTTGGGGAGAACCAAATCCCAAAGATGGTACGATTCATGAATTTATCGGTAGGAGTACAAAAGATCGAAAAATCATGGCAGTGCATTCACCTGAAAGTGAGTTAGGCAAAGAAGCCATTACACATTATAAGACACTTAAATCCATGCGTTATGTATCGCTCATTCAATGCAATCTTGAAACAGGCCGAACCCATCAAATCCGAGTTCACATGAAGCATAAGGGTCATCCTTTATTTAACGATGCCACGTATGGAGGTGATAAAATAATAAAAGGAACCACGTTTAGTAAGTACAAACAATTTGTTGACAATTGTTTTAAAATAATTCCTCGTCAAGCACTCCATGCAAAATCCATTGGATTTATTCATCCTCGAACGAAAAAATTTGTGCAATTTAATTCAGAGCTTCCTGAAGACATGGTACAGGTTTTGGAAAAATGGGAAAAGTATGTAGCCAACGAATAGTGTACTGGACCATAAATGGTTGCTGTCATTTTAGAATGAAGCAACCATTGTCCATAATTTAATTCAAATCAACCTCCGACTTTCATTCCCATCACCAAAATGTCATCCAGTTGTTTTTCGTGGTCTCCTTTCCAATCCATAATGGTCGTATCAAGAATTATTTTTTGTTCGTCAAAGGGCAACGTGTGAATTTTCAAAAGTAATTCTTTGAAATTTTTGATCATGAATTTCCTATTTTCTGCTCCCCCAAATTGGTCTGCATATCCATCAGAAAATAAATAGATGCACGTAGGTTTTTCGATAGAGATAATGTGTTTTGTATACGCTCTCTTTGCCTCTCCCTGAGAACCACCAATAGGATGAGAATCTCCTTTAATATGAAATAATTCACCCTCCTGAATATACACAATAGGGTTTTTTGCCCCGGCAAATTCAATTTCCTTTTTGTCTTTATCAATCACACAAAGTGCCATATCCATGCCATCTTTGTTATCGTTTTTATATTGTTGAAGTGCAAAGCGAACACTTTTGTGTAACTCGGACAGAATCATATCGGCCGAAAAAATATTTTTTGCAGCAATCATATTTAAAAGATTGTATCCAATCATAGACATTAATGCTCCCGGAACTCCATGTCCTGTGGAATCCACTGCTGCAATTACAATCTTTCTCGCTTCGTTCGCATCCGGAAGTTTCTCAACGCCAACATCGGATTCAGTATCGTATTCGTTTAAATTTGTTCCTGTCTTAATGTTGTAAAACCAATAAAAATCTCCACTCACCACATCTTTGGGTTTGAACAGAACGAAAGAATCAAGCACAAGGTGTTTAAGACTACGTTCTCCGGGAAGCATCGCATTTTGTATCCGTTGTGCATAATTAATGCTATTCGTAATATTAGTATGTTGTGACTGAATAACCTCTAACTGGTCTTCTATCTTGGCATTTGCGGCTTGCTTTTCTTTAAAACTCTTATAAAGCACGTAGGCCAATGCCAATACCATCACTACGATTATCAAGAGACCAAACAGAATGGCTCGTTCCGTTTTTTGCTGGGCTTCTTTCTCACGTAAAGCCAATTCGTTTATTTTTAATTTAGCTTCCTGTTCTTTTACTTTTAAGTCTTTTACTTCTTTCTCCTTTTGCAATAAATTAATTTGTGCCTGAGTCTGTTTGTTCATAATATCCAACACCAACAAGGAATCTTCTGTTTGAAGAAGTTTTGAGGTCTGTTCTTCCAAAAGACTCTCCACCTTTTCCTTTCCCAGTTCGGTCATCAATTTCTGTTCTTGTAGTTTGTTAATTTGAAGTTGATTAACTTTATTTTTCCTAGCCAATTCATTGTTTTCCCGATCGGTCTTAAATGAATTATAGTAACCAAAATATTCGGTTGCTTTTTTCTCGTTACCGGATTTTTCATAGGTGTCGTATAAAAGTTCATACGAACGCTCGGTGAGCTTATCATTTTTGATGTGTATTGATTTTTTAAGAGCAGTCTCTAACTCCTTGATAGCTTTGGGGTACTTCGATAGTTTGTTGTATATTTCCCCCAGTTGATGAGAAGCCACAATAATACCAATTGCGTTTGATGATTTTTCAAAAAAATCGATACTTTTATCAAAGTTCTTTATTGCACCTTGCAAGTCATTTTTTTTAAGAGACTCTTCTCCAAGTAAATAATATTTTCCACCATTATCTATTTCCTTTACACTCGACGTTTTCGAAGTACCTTTACTATTATTTTTAGTTGAATTCTTTTTTTCTTTCACTACTTGTGCATTCGTAATTGAAAATGAAAAGAAGTAAATTATTACAATCAGCCACAACCATTTTATCATATTATCATCCGTTAGTATCTTTTTTTTACGGATAAATTATACAAAGGTTGTACTAAAAAATTCACATTCTAAAATCAAGTACCTTTTTCAATATTTCTGTTTTTATAACTTTCATAATCAGGCATGGATCGGTTATAAGGTTGATTCATGAATGGAGACGAAATAATATAATCAGCGGTAGTGCTGTCGCAGGCTATCCCAATATTCCAGACAGCCCCGATTCTTAATAAGGCCTTGATATCCGGATCATGTGGTAAGGCAGCCATAGGATCCCAGAAAAATATGAGTATATCAATTTTCCCTTCTACGATAAGCGATCCTATTTGTTGATCACCGCCTAAAGGTCCGCTTTGAAACTTCTGTATTGGTTGCGAAAGTGCTTCTTCCACCAGGGCACCAGTAGTACCAGTAGCAAAGAGTTCATGGTTGTTTAATATTTTTTTATGGTGCAAGGCCCATTCCACCAATTCATATTTCTTATGATCGTGTGCAATAAGTGCTATTCTCTTTTTAGCTTCCATATATCTTTCATTAAAATTCTTTTCCATGAGTTTGCGCGATCAACCATTTTGTAACCGGAGGTAAAATTTTTAACGTTCGTATTGTCGCCTCCGTTATTATTTCATGTCCAAACAGTTGTTGTATTTTTTTCCCTATAAACAGTCGTTTTGAAAAAGTAGCATTCCACCGATGTGCATATTCAGTTTCTATTTTATCTCTTGAGAAACCTGAGGAATGATAATGTTTCAAAATACATTCCGAAGCAATCTTAGCAGAATGAATCGCCATCGACATCCCATTCCCACAAAGAGGTGCAATGGTACCTGCGGTATCGCCCAACATTAAAAGATGTTTTTCTACACTTGTTTTTTCCTCAAAAGCGATTTCATTAATTACTTCCGGTCGAGTATATAAAAATGAAGCGTTCCTAAAAATATAATTCAAAAAAGGATTTTTATATAAAATATTTTTCTCTAATTCCTCAATTGTGCTATATTTTTTAAGATTTTCACGAGTAGTGAGATAGCATAAACAATACTTATCATCTTCAATTGCCGAGATACCGCAGTAGCCATCTTTGAAATTATGCAGTGCAATTCGGTTCCGGGGGAAATCAGTTTTGATATGGTATTTAACACCTATATAAGGAGATCTTTTGTAAAAAGAAGCACGGTTCAGTTGCCTGTCCAGATTTGAACGCTTTCCAAAACTTCCAATTACTAATCGTGCTGTTTCTTCTGTTCCATCGGATAATTTCACTATAAAAAAATTTTCCATAAATAGAACTTCTTGTACCTGGACATTGAGTTTTGTTGTACATCCGTTTTTTAGTGCGATTTTATATAAATGAAAGTCCAGGTTGTAACGACTTACTCCAAATGCCCCCATGTCCAGGGTTGCCTCCAACTTAGTTCCATGTGGTGAAGTAACGGTAAGATAATGCAAGTGGGAAGGATTTAACGCTTCCACCTCTACTCCAATCGAAGATAGAAAAGGTTTTACCTCGTTGGATATATATTCTCCGCAAACACGGTGAAAAGGATAAACGTTTTTTTCCAGTAGCAAAACACTAAGCCCTGCGTGAGAGAGTTGTATGGCCGTGGTAAGTCCCGCAAGACCTCCTCCTATTATCAGTACATCATACATCTTGTTTTCTTCTATTGGTTTCTGCCTCAAATCAACTATGAAACCTTTAGTTTTAAATCTTTATTCCTTAAATTTAAACAAATATAAAGGGTATTTCAATTTATCAAAAGGAGGATTGACTGTATGACACTTGCATTTAAGGAATGGTCGTTTATTGTAGATAGTTTGGGGAAGGGAAAGCAAAGCATTATACTCAGAAAAGGAGGTATTTCCGAAGAAGGAGGTGATTTCGATTTGAAAGGAAAAAAATTTATTTTGTACCCTACACTTTTCCATCAAGCAGAGACAATGCTGAAAACTCAATGGTTGCCATTTTTGGATGGCAATCGATTTTATACTACTACTGACAAAGTAAAAATACAGTACTATGCTGAAGTAGCCGATTCTACCATTCTTACTGATTGGAATATGGTTGCAAAGCTAAACAACTGGCATGCCTGGAAAGAAGAAGTAATCAGAGAAAGATTCGAACGTTGGAACAGGAGTGTAAATTTGTTGTTATTACAAATTTTTGAACTTCCGGAAATAGTGGAGTTGGATGTATTGCCACAATATGGAGGCTGTAAATCCTGGACGGAGCTTGAGCCGGAAATTGATTTGATTGGGAGAATTGTGGTGAATAAAAATATTATTTAGAAGATGTAAGAAAATGATTGGCTCTTAGATTGTTTCAAAACAAAACTCTTTCTACGTAAAAAAAACCTGCTACAAATGACAACCGTTAAAATTTATCAAGTTGATGCCTTTACCAATGAATTGTTTCGTGGAAATCCTGCGGCCGTTTGTCCTCTAAATCATTGGCTACCCGAAGAAAAAATGCAACAAATAGCAGCTGAAAATAATTTATCGGAAACTGCTTTTTTTGTTCCTGAAAAAGAAGGGTTTCATATTCGATGGTTTACCCCTTTAATAGAAGTCGAGTTATGTGGGCATGCAACGCTGGCAAGTGCACATGTATTGTTTCATCACGAAGGGTATGAGAAAGAGGAAATCATTTTTTATTGTAAGGTTGGTATTTTAAAAGTCAGGAAGAAAAACGCAGCATTGTTATCCTTAGACTTCCCATCTTCTGAAATAACAGAAGTTGTTCCTTCGATTTATTTATCTAAATCACTTGGAAAAACACCTATAGCATATTTTACTTCCGGGGTATTTGGAATGGCGGTTTTCAAAAATGAAAATGACATATTGACTATTTCGCCTGATTTTGATGCGATGACCAACGTAGAAGAAAAAGTCATCATCATTACTTCTGTTGGAGAGCACGTAGATTTCGTTTCACGTGTGTTTGGACCAAAAGTAGGAATCAACGAAGACCCTGTAACCGGTTCAGCACACACGAGATTGATTCCTTTTTGGGCGGAGAAATTAAAAAAACAAAAACTTAACGCAATTCAACTTTCGGAAAGAAAGGGTTATCTGGAATGTGAAAACCTCGGGAGTCGGGTATTGATAAGTGGGGAAGCTGTTACGTACATGATTGGGAATATTTACATTTGACCATTTCAGACTATCGCCTGAATCAATACGATCTGACTATTGCCCTAAAAATTTAATACCTCTTTCCTGAAAAACAGTTATTAATTCTTTTATAAATTCATGTTTTACAAGTCCCTGATCAATTACTTCCTTTACACGGAAACTTACCAATAACTGCAATCCAAGATCGTCAAAGGAATTATACCTGATTAATGGAATATGTGTTTTGACACAGTTGGGAATTTGCTCAATTATATTGGTGGCTGTTTCAAAAGATAGTTGTTCTACCAACTTCATATCGTTTTTATAGCTTACCCTTACCGATACAGAGAATATTATTTCTTTGCTAGGCAAGTCGTAGTTTCTATAAATGGCGGTAGAAAGTTTCGAATTAGGCACTACGACCGTTGTATCACTTCCTTCCTTAATAGTAATCGTTCTCCAGTTAATATCCTCAATAAAACCTTCTTCGCCGGATTGAAGCTTTACGAAATCGCCAATCCGAACTTTTTTAGAAGCAATCAAAAAAATGCCGGCAAAGAGATTCGACAACGTATCTTGCAAAGCCAGTGCCACCGCTAAACCTCCAACTCCTAAGGCTGTAAGGATCGGAGTAACCGATATATTCAGCGTTTGAAGAATGATGACAAAACCAACGCAAAAGGTTGCTACCCGTGTAATATTGGTGATAATGGAAGTACCCTGAAATTCATTTCGTTCACGGTCCATATAAGAGTTTAGATAAGCTACTGTCACCCTCGATATAAGAATCGTGACAGATAAGATCAATGCCACGTACAAGAATTTGTTAAGGTAACTCGCCAGTGTTGTTTCAAGAGAAATAGTATTTACAAAAAGATAAATACCAACTCCAAAGAAAATAATAAAGGTAATGCCCCGGAATGCTTTTAGGATCCTTCCTCCGCTCAACCAATTATTTTTCACCAGAATTCTCTTAATTCTTGCTCTGAAAAATAATTCCAATACCACTCCGATCGCCATGCTTCCTGACAACCAAACCAGTGGCCACACAAGACTGTCTATATCACGAAAAAAATGCATGGTTATCTGTTTTTATTAAAGCGTTTTTTCAATCCAGTTTCCGATATCTTCCATGATGTTTCTATTGTACCATATTTTGACAAGAGCCATCCAAATAAGAAAAAATGCCCCTGCAAAAGCGAGAAGTAATCCTGCTAAGTGATTCTTCGTGGCTTTTTGCGTGCTTTTAATTAAATTCTTTGATCCGGATTTTAAAAAACCATCAAGAAAGGTAACGATGGGATAGTAAATAATAAGCGATGTAAGCATGTGAATGGCAGTAGACCGATAGGGCATCTCCTGACTCTTATATTTATCCATTACAAGAAAAAAAAACGCACTAAGTAATTCTGCGAGTAAAATGACGATCGCAATGATTACATATTTGGTAATTTTCTTATTCATGCCTACTCGTTGCTACTTCTTTTCTAAAGAAGCTGCGTATTCACTATTTAAAGCATCCAATACTTGTTTGGTAATATCGAGACTATCGTTTACATATAGCAGATTCGATTCTTTTATGTACCCAAGTACATAAGAGTAGTTGTGCTCTTTGCTTTTGCTTTTCAAATATTCCTGTACATTTTTCAAAAATTGATTATTCATTTTTTCGGCTTCCTTTGTATAATTCTGCGTAATCATTTCTTCTCTAGCCCGAATTGATTTTTCCTGTTGTGCCAAATCCTGTTGTGCTGCAACGATTTGTTGCTCAGACATAGTCTCTCCTTGTTGCTGATACTTCTGATACGTTTTTTGGAATCCATCGTAGAGGCCTTTTATTTCTGCATCATTTGCTTTACCCTTTTTTTCTAATATTGCTTTCGCTTTTAAGAAATAATCATATTTGGTTTCCAATGAATCAATGTTGATGTACATAATTTTCCCCTCTGCATGAGGAAGAGGAACGACTGAAGTTGATACATTAGAATTAACTGCTCCACCTGAAATTTGTTTTTTCAAAGAAAAGACCATAAAAAATAATACGCCTACTGCGATCAGCAATACTGCGTTTAAGGCTATCGAAATTTTTTGCACGTTTTGGAAATTTAATTGTTTTGCAATATTCGTAATATTTTGACTCTTATAAAAATTTACCACCGTATTCAAGACAAAGGGCAGGAGCATTTACGCTTTTTCAAACAACACTCCATTGGGATTTGAATAGTTTGCAACTGATTAAATACTTTGGTATCTAATCAGTTGCAAACTAAAAGCAGCCTTTACAAAGAACAATGTATTCAACGCATCAATACCACCGGGTTAAAAATAAGTTTATTTATATTTCGTGTTTACACCAATATTATAAGTACTTATTTTTCAATACGCTAAACACATTTCAAACAGTTAAAGCGGGATAAAACTCAATAAGTTCTATTTCTATGCTAATCCTGTATACTTGCCTCCTATAAGGACACAAGATTACGGCAATTGGAAAAGCAATTTTAAAAAAGGCAGGAACTCCAAAAAACAATTGAAAAGAAAACAGAAGATTTAAGAAAGAATACTCAATTACAGAAATTGATTTGTATTAATTAAAGATAAAACTTTATTATTCAACTAAATGGATTAAAAAGTAAGTGAAAAATGACTCATTTGAGTCATTTTTTGTAAACTTTTGATTGTCTATTTTTGTGCATTGTTGACAGTGGTGGAACTCAATACAATTATTTTATTAACTCTGGCTAATCTTACGAATGGGAAAACTATTATTCACTTTTATACTGTTGGCTTTCGCTTGGACTTGCAGTAAAGCTATTGTGGTGGTTAAACCTGGTACTTTTCCCACTATGTGCCAGGGAGGAGGATATGTAACACAAACAACACCTATTGTAATTAAAACTACTGCCTTCAATGATTTCGGTGCAGGAGATTGGGAAGCTTATGAAGTGGGTGCTCCTGCCGGATATGAATTTTCTATTTCTACTTGTACCATTACATTTTACGGAGCAGGTGGTGGCAATGTATCCTTGCCTTCATTAGGGGTTGGTAATTATAACCTATTATTTGTTGTCATCAGTATTGATAATCCAAGTAGTATGGATTCCATTGTAATATCAGGATTACAAGTAAGAGCATTGGTTGGTGCTACTTCTCCTGCAAACATATATAGAGTTGCTGCAACAGATTATGCTCCAACCCCTGACCATATAGAAAATGGCAATATGCCTGCTAATATGTTACTGCATGGCGTTTTGACCAGTGTACCTGATCCAATTCCTACCATTACATTCTCTCCGCAACCCTACTACTGTAATTTAGAAAATTCAAATAATCCGCTTACCGCTACTCCAACAAGCGGAACATGGTCAGGAACGGGAGTGACTTCCAATGTATTTAATCCTTATACTGTTTCACCCAATACCTATACATTAACCTATTCCGTGCTGAACGGAGGATTTTGCCTCAATCAGACTACCGTGGATGTGGTGGTAAAATCAAGCCCTACAGTAACAATGACCAGTAGTGATGCAGATAATGTTATTTGTGTCGGACAATCGGTCACTTTTACAGGAAGTTCCACGGGCACCAACAAAAGGTATCAGTTCCTTAAAAATAATATTCCAATTACTGCATTATCTACCACTAACATATATACCACTACCACATTACTCAATAACGACCAAATAACAGTAGTATCCGATAATGGTAATTTTACCTGTGCCGATACATCTTCTGTTATAACAATGACAGTAATATCTAATCCAAATGCTACCCTATCCATAACGGGTCTACCCCTACTCGTTTGCAGCAACAATACAAATTCATACCCAATAGTAGTTAGTCCAACAGGATTGGGGACAATCACAGGTAGTGGCGTTTCAGGAACTAATTTTACACCTTCTGCGGCGTCTGCTGGTATGCAAACGATTTCATACAATG
>DATHPH010000416.1:0-7576 GCA_035484095.1 Cytophagaceae bacterium
AGGCGCACCAAAAAGCTTCGCTGGCGTGCCAGGAAGGTTTCAGTGGATAATGATCCGGATTGACCAAAGCATAAAATGCCGTCGTAATCACACGACCAATGGGATGGCGATGAATTGCACTAAATGTTTTTAATTGCTCCATATACACTTCTGTAACTCCCGTAAGCATTTCAAGTACACGCTGTGCCGCATTTTCCAATGTTTCTTCTTTTTCAAGAAATCCTCCCGGAAGTGCCCACTTTCCAACTTCCGGATCCGTAGCCCTTTTTATTAATAGTACTTTTAACTTCCCTTCGTTAAACCCAAACAGCACACAATCAATGGTAATAGAGGCAATAGGAGGATTAAATTGTAATATCATTCTTTAACATAGGTTTTTCAGCAGATCCAATATAATGATTCTCTATGAAAGCACCGCTAGCAGATTTGTATATATTCACTTCCGGAGCGATTCCAAATTTGGATACGTATTTAGATGAAATTTGCAGTTTGAAATTTTCAATGTTTTGATCTTTTACCAGATTGATAGTGCACCCACCAAATCCTCCGCCCATCATTCTACTACCAATACACCCTTTTATTGCCAAGGCATTTTCCTGTAGAAAATCCAACTCTTCGCAACTTACCTCGTAATTTTCCTTTAAGGATTTGTGCGAAGCTGATAAATAATTTCCGGCATTTATTAAATCGTTTTGTAAAATTGCGTTTACAAAATTAGTGACTCGTCTATTTTCCTGAATATAATGAAGCATTCTCCTTCTCAGAACCAAATCTTCAAGTACTTCTGTATGTTGCTGTTCAAGATCTCTAAAATGTTTAACATTACTGTATTTACCTTGGATGAGTAAAAATGCTTTCTTAGTTTCTTCCACTCTTTCGGAATACTTGCTTCCGGACAATTCTCTTTTTACCATCGTATTTACCAATACCCATTGATACCCCATTAGATTTGCAGGAATATAACGGTGTGTAATCGATTGAAAGTCGAGTAGAATAAATTTATTTCCTACAGAAAACTGAGAAGTATATTGATCTAACAAACCACTTTGCACCTTCAAATACGTATGTTCCGTTTCCTGACTATACAACACGAGTTGAGTGTCACTAAAATCCAATTGGTACAATGCTCTCAAAGAATTTAAAAGTGCTATTTCAATAGCTGCGGAGGAGGATACGCCAGAACCGAGTGGCACATTTCCCCATATATATGCTTCAAAACCATTTTTAATTCCATAATTATTTTTCATTATGGAGGTAATACCATTTAGGATCTTGTGCCACATTGTTTCATCCAAGGTCTGCTGACCTACTTCAAACCGGTATGTGGAATTGTAGTTCCCACTTTTCACTACTACCGTTGAATCGTCTCTTCTGCGAATACTCACCAACACCCACCGATTTATTGCCGTAGCGAGTGAAAGTCCTTCGTTGTAATCGGTATGCTCCCCTATGATGTTTATCCTTCCCGGAGCGACACCTGTCAGAAAAGGTTGATGCCCAAATTCTTTTTCAAAATGCATCGCATTTTGTTCAATCATTTCTTTTAGTTCGTTCATAATTGCTTACAATAGATTTGCTCTGCCCATGCTACTTCTTCAGGAGTATTTAATCCTACTAGCTGACGATAGTCGTTTATTTTCAAGGTTTCTACTTTATATTTTTCTTTTAATAATAAAGGGATGATTTCCGTAAGGTAATATTCGCCGCTTTTTGGATGAGGAAGAATGAATTCCAAAAATTGAAATAAGATATCGGCTTTGAATATGAAATGAGAAGACAATAACTCCTTTATTTTTTTTTCTTCTTCTGTAGCATCCTGTTCTTCTATACAGGAAAGCAGTTTTCCATTTTCATCTTTTAGTACACGCGCATACGGAAGATCTATTTCAAAATCTGCGGTAAGAAAAGTACAAGCCGCATTTGTTTGCTGATGATGCAAGGCTAACCGTTGAATGGTATCGGGTGAAATAAGTGGAGCATCTCCTACAAACACAAAGATGTCTTTCCCTTTCCAATCCAGCATATATTTGGCTTGCATCACCGCATGAGCAGTTCCCAGTTGCACTTCTTGATACACATAGCCTACTTGATTTCCAATTGTCCTTTTAACCTTTTCTCCCTCGTATCCTATTACCAAATTCACATCAGAAACCCCTGCTTTTCGAAATGCCTCTATAATATGACTTACCAATGGTCTTTCCGCAAAAAGTACCAAAGGTTTAGGTAAAACCGAACGCATTCGGGTTCCTTTTCCAGCCGCTAATACCAACGCAATCTTTGTCATTTTAAGTAGTGTTAAATATACATATTAAAAGTATAAATAATTCTCTATGAAAGCAACTATTTTTAGAATTTTTATAAAAATATAAGGAAATAAAATTGTAAAATTGCTTCTAATCCGCATGAAACTGTTTCCTAATACAAAATTAATGTTCTTATAATTAAGATATTATATAAAAAATAATACACCTGCCTTTGTTTCCAAAGAGGGTATTATTTATAAAAAGTTTTAAATCAATAATTTATAATAAAAAATAATTTAGTCTTTTATTGACAATCTGATATATTTTATATAAAATAACATAAATATACTATTTTAATTTAGTTATAGTATTAATTATAAACAGTATATAAAATAAATTTAAGCTATCAAGAAATGATATTCACAATAATTATAAGTAAATTTTAAAGAAATGTTATATGAACACAACTATTAATCCTAAAAAAGCCTGTATAACCTTGCTGGCAACAGTACTTCTCCTGGATTTTTCAGGCAGTATGTATGGTCAATTGGTTTATCCAGGCGGAGGTTCAGGTTGTTATACGAAAACACTACCTGCAGGACCTTATGCCTTGGTAAATCCTAACCCTATAATGAACCAGGAGATTTATTATTCTCCTCCTTGTTTGAATAGGTGGTTTTATAAAACAAAACCAAAAGTAGTCGCCGGATTTACAAAACCCACTGCCACAAATGAATGGTGGTCGGCACATATGTGGAACTACGAAACAGACAGTCTCTCACAACCATACGATGTCACAGCCTATGGAACACTTATGTATTTTGAACCCGGTTGGAAAATTGCCCCGTATGGAATGGCCAACCATGCACACCCCTTATCTTTCGGAGGAAGAGCTTATGGGCTGGATCTTTCCAGTCAGAATGGAACCTACATAACACCGGATACTAAGACGGTAGGTTTTAATCAAAGCATGCACTTAAATATTGGAATCGCAGGAATGCTTGTTCCGGATACGATTGGCACACAAGTAAAAGATTACGGAGATTGGACGGTAGATATACTTTGGGACGATAAAAAGGGAAATTCTTTGGATGTTACTTCCGGTCATGGCTTACCGTTCATTTATTGTAAAAAAACAGGCGGAGATGTTAACATGCGTTATACCGGAACGCTTGTTAACTGGGCCCAAACAACCCAGTCCCTCGGAATTACAATCAACGATGGCAGTGGTAGTGGAGATCATTATTATGGGATATTTTATCCCGCTGGAACTATCGTAAGCGGAATCAATTCCATGAATTCGATCAATCCTCCTTCAATCTTCATCACTCAGGATGAAAATCAAACGATTAATACACCTTATGTACCGGCAAATGCCTCCAGACCAGCTTTCGTACTTCAATTACCGGGAGGAAAAAATTATTTTTCAGTAGCTGTCTTACCGGATACTACGCAAGCTACCTTTCAGCTTTACCAGGAACACGCTTTCGCTTTTGTGACCGGCTCACAGGTAAGTTGGAATTACAACCAGGCAACTGCGGATGTAACTTCCACGTTTACACTTTCCACTCAAGCGATGGAAGGAGCGGAAACACAGGCCATACAAGCGTTATACAGACACCAGTATTTGAACAGTAGTAACGTAAATACAACCTATACCTATAATTCTCCCAGAGGCATAATGCAAGTAATGGTTGGTAATACTTTTTCTACTGTTATGAAACACGAAGGATTAATTCCTAATCTCCCTTGGGCAGGTACCTACGACTCCTTGTATATCTATAACCTTTTTAATACGTTGATGACACAAACTTCTCTGTTCTGGGAAAATTATTATTTCAGCGATAGCTATGGCCATGCCTTAAATTTGGGACGATATGCTGATTTAATTCCGATTGCCAAGCAGGTAGGGCATACCGTAGCCTTCAATGCTATTCTGGATTCCGTACGATTGCAATTGGAAAACTGGTTTACAGCGGCTCCTGTGGGCGTAAAAAACTATAAAATATTTTATTACGATACGATATGGAATACGGTGGTACCTTATCCTGCCGGTTATGCTGCAAATACTCAACTCAACGACCATCATTTTCACTACGGTTATTTTATAAAGGCAGCTGCAATGGTAGCACGCTACGTACCTGGCTGGGCAACGCAATGGGGGCCGATGGTGGAAATGCTTATCAAAGATGTGGCCAACTGGGATAGAACTGACAATAGTTTTCCTTTCCTTCGTTTTTTTGACCCTTATGCCGGTCACTCTTGGGCTTCCGGACATGCCAATTTCTTGGATGGGAATAATCAAGAATCCGCTACAGAATCGGTAAACTTTGCGACGGCGGTTGCTCTTTGGGGTGCTAATACCAATAACACCACATTCCGTGATCTGGGAATATTTCTTGCTACCAACGAAATTGCGGCTATCCAACAATATTGGTGGAACAAAGACGGAGTATCCAATCCTCCCGCTTTTACCCATCAGACTATTTCGCTTCTCTGGGGAGATAAACAGGAAATGCGTACTTGGTTTCCTCCGGGTGATCCAAGGCACTGTCATGGAATTGATTGGCTTCCTTTTACAGGAGCATCTCTTTTCATGGGATACGATGTGAACCTTGTCAATAGCAATTACAACGAACTCCTTGTAGAAGAGCCTCTGCTATCCACTACTCCTGTGCCTAATACTCCTTTTCTATATCCTGGCAAAGATTGGCGAGACCTCGGGGCAATGTACATTTCTACCTCAAATCCCGCTACTGGAATTGCCATCGAAAATTTACTAAAAGCGGAAAATGTTCCGATGAATTATGCCGGTGCCATGTACCCCTTTGCTGACTATGAGGGGACTTCCTGGCAAATGATTCACCATTGGATTCATACATTTGACAGTCTTGGTACGGTAGACCTTACTACTGCTGATTATGCACTGACCAACGTATTTGTTAAAAATAATTGCAAACATTATGTTATTTACAACCCACCTGGGAATCCGGCACGAACCGTTCATTTTTCAGATGGACAATCATTTACAGTGGCTGCAGATACACTACAAGTATTCTATTGGTGTCCAATATCGCTGCCTGTTCGGCTTATTTCTTTCACAGGACAAATAGATGGAAATACTACTCTGTTGAATTGGAAAACAGCCAGCGAAATAAATGTAAACAATTTCGTAGTAGAAAGAAGTTCAGATGGAATCCATTTCACGAATATAGGCACTGTCTATGCCAAAGGAGGAGTTAATCAAAATTCGACTTATTCCTTTATAGATATGAATCCCATGTATGGAATAAATTATTATCACTTAAAAATTATGGACAAGGATGGGAAGTATACATACAGCACCATTGTCTCGGTTAATTTTGGTGACACCAATTTAGTATCTCTTTATCCTAATCCTGCCGACGATATATTATATATATCGGTATCAGGTTCTGATGACTATATTGTAAGCATATACGACAATGTAGGACAAGAAGTAATAACCCAGCAGGATCCGAAAAAGATTACTATTTCTAATCTTGCCAGCGGGATATATATGGTAAAAATAATTGTAGAAAATAAACCGGTGGTGATTAAGAAATTGATTGTACATTAATTCGTTCAAAAAACGTTATGAAGAAGTAGATTAAATACCTAATCTGAAAAGAGACCTACTTTTGAGATCCAAGTAAGGTCGAAAAAAATGCTGCGATTGTACCATTGTCTTTTAATTGGTTGTTCATTGGGCAAGGGTTAACTTGAAAGTAAAGCAAAATCATTTTATTCTTTCCTAAGAAGAAAAACAGGAAGAAATAAACACAACTGCAAAAAAAGAAGTAACTTCATTCTTCAAACAAAAATATTCCTTTGAAAGGATAGAATAATACAATGCGCAGACCGAGAAGAAATAGAAAAAATGCTGTTGTCAGAGATTTAGTAAGAGAACACGAAGTCAGTACCAAAGACTTAATATTTCCAGTATTTCTAACAGGTGGAAACAATACAAAAACTGAAATTTCTTCGATGCCCGGCATCTATCGTTTATCGGAAGATTTTTTATTAAAAGAAATTGAAGGTTGTTTAAAATTAGGAATTAAATCGTTTGCTCCTTTTCCAAACATAGAAGACTCTTTGAAAGATAAATATGCTACCCTTAGCTACGACCGAAATAATATTTACCTTAAAGCAATTAAAAAAATAAAGAGAGAATTCCCTGAAGCACTTTTAGTAACTGACGTAGCGATGGATCCCTACAGTTCGGATGGGCACGATGGGATTGTTGAAAATGGTGAAATTCTAAACGACGAGACCATTGAAATTTTAGGCAACATGGCACTCGCACAAGCCGATGCCGGTGCCGATATAATAGGACCTTCGGATATGATGGATGGGCGTATAGGTGCTTTGCGTCACTTACTGGACGACGCAGGATTTGAAAAAACTTCCATCATGGCTTATACGGCTAAGTATGCCAGTGCTTTTTACGGTCCCTTCCGCGATGCACTAAACTCTGCGCCAAAAGCTGGTGATAAAAAAACGTACCAAATGGATCCAGCCAATCAGGCAGAAGCTTTGATTGAGGCCGAACTTGACTACCATGAAGGTGCTGATTTTCTTATGGTAAAACCGGCATTGGCGTACCTGGACGTTATAAAACTTTTATACGATAATTTCGATGTACCAATTGCAGCCTATAATGTAAGTGGTGAATATGCCATGGTAAAAGCCGCCGCTCAAAACGGTTGGATGGACGGAGAAAAAGCAATGCTGGAAAGTCTCACCTGTATTAAAAGAGCAGGCGCAAAAGTAATTTTGACTTATTTTGCAAAGGAATTTGCCTTGCTAAAACAGTAATATTATTTCTGCACGAAAGGAACTTTTATTTTACGTCTGTTTCCTTTCGTTTTTACAAAAAAATAATTCTTGTAAGGATGGTATATCACATCATCGTATTGGTAATATAAAATAATATTTTCCTGATAATCCATTACTCCATACTTCCCGTCTTTCTTAACCTTAATAAGTGTATCACTCATTTCTTCAAGGTATTCGTATTTGGGAGATAATATTTCTTTCCCATTGGCATAGGTAATACCCCAATTTTTATTTTTGATGACAATATATTTTTCATTTTTAACTTTCCGGAATTGATCGTATAAAGTAGTATTTACAGGTACGCCATTTTTGTTTATAAAAATCCATTTATTGGAATTGTTTTTCACCTGAGCAAAGCCATGGCGAAAAGGTTTTACTTCCTTGTAATATGGCTGCACCGTAAGGTTTTCCTGTTTATCGATGAAGCCCCATTTTCCTTTTAAAAACACAGCAACCATTCCATCGTAAAACTCTGT
>DATHPH010000417.1:0-6629 GCA_035484095.1 Cytophagaceae bacterium
GAAGACCGGACTTTACCAAAGCTGGAACAAAAGCAGTTGGACCAGGGAGGCACTCAATTTTTATGTCGTGTCGCAAGCATTCCCTGACTAAAAGAAACCCGGGGTCCGAAATCGCTGGAGTGCCGGCATCCGATACCAAAACTGCTACTTCACCTGCTTTTATTCTTTTGATAACATTGTTTAGTATCTGATGTTCGTTGAAGCTATGGTAACTTTGTAATGGTTTACTAATTCCAAGATGATGAAGCAGTCGTGAAGTAACCCTGGTATCTTCTGCTAAAATGAAATCAACTTCTTTTAATACTCTAATCGCTCTTAGTGTAATATCTTCAAGATTTCCTATAGGGGTAGGAACAACGAAGAGCTGTGTAAGAACAGGAGCGGGCGAAGAAGACATATTATATTTATTTAATCAAAGCATCTATTTCAGCAACCAACATATAGCCTTTGGAAGTAATTGAATTCTGATATCGTAAAGAAAATCTATTTCAACTTTCTTACTGCTTCCTTTTAAAATGGTCTATTTCATATTTTTTTAATGTCTCTTTCCTTTTTTTCCAAGGTGGAGTGGTTCTAGAACCCATATCAATAGCTATATATAAAACAATACATAGAAAAACAGCAAAAAAGATATAGAAAATCTTTCGATTTTTAGGCATTGTTATTTTACTCTTTTAAGTTCGAAATTCTCTTTAGGTGATATTACAAGGGGTACCTTTTCTTCTACCACAGAACTTGTATCCAAGCCAAAAGCACTAGGTTCTGAAAGACTTATTTCCTTTAAAAAGAAATGACCGTCCATAATCATTTGATCCAGCGGGGATAATTCATTATCATTACTTAAGTGTTTTTCCAACACTACGAATTTGAAATCTCCAATAACGTTTCGTTTATTTAAAGAAGTATATCGACTGGTAAAATCGACCTCTTTATTTTTTACCATATCTTCTACTACTTTTCTGAAGTATAGATTTATTTTTTGTTCAATTCTGAAGCCAAGTCTAAAATCAACCCGGACCAAATCGTTGGGAAGAATAACATCTACTTTATATTCCATGGTATAAGGTTCATCCAATACATCAATGTGCACAAACCAATATACATCTGCGCGCTTGGGCTGTTTGTTGAAAATTGAATACATTACTTTAGATTCAATGTGATTTGGATTATCCGCACTTGTAAGGTATACAAGGTGGGTAGCGTATTTTGGAATCGACATATCATGACTCAGCTCAATCAGCATATTATGGTAATCTTTTAACATCACAAATTCGGTAAGCCTGTTTTTAATTTTACGCGACGCATACCAAATCCACATCACAATAATGATGGCTCCCCCAATGAGCAACGTTACGTAACCTCCGTGAAGAAATTTCTTAAGATTTGCAATTAGAAATGACATTTCTATAGCAAAATAAATAAGGAAACATCCCATTACCCATATAAATGAAACATGCTTTATAGTATATAAATAATAACACAAAAGTAATGTGGTCATCAACATCGTGATGCTGATGGCAAGACCATAGGCGGCCTCCATGTGGGATGATTCTTTAAAAATGAATACAACCATTATACAGCCCGCCATTAATAACCAATTTATACTCGGTACATAAATCTGACCTTTTAAAATAGTCGGATAATGTATTCTGACTTTTGGCCAAAGATTAAGCCGAATAGCTTCGCTGATTAAAGTATATGATCCGCTAATTAATGCCTGGCTGGCAATTACGGCAGCCATGGTAGCTATGGTAATTCCTATCCAAATAAACCAAACAGGCATGATCCCAAAAAAAGGATTTTCCAGAAGTTGTTGCCCTTCGTATTTTAGCAACCAAGCCCCTTGTCCAAAATAGTTTAAAAGCAAACATGTTTTTACAAAAATCCATGTAGTACGAATGTTTGGTCTTCCGCAATGTCCTAAATCCGAGTAAAGTGCTTCCGCTCCTGTGGTACATAGAAATACCGCACCCAGCAGCCAAAATCCGTTGGGATAATTAACCAACATATTGTATGCGTAATATGGATTGATTGCCTTAAAGATAATGGGGTTGTGTACAATTTGATCCAACCCTAAAATTCCAAGCATTAAAAACCAAAGCGTCATGATAGGGCCAAAGCTATTGCCCATGAATTTAGTACCGAAACGTTGTACCAGAAATAATAATATAATAATAAAGATAACAATAGGTAATGTATTGATTTCGGGATCAAGAATTCTAAGCCCTTCTACTGCTGAAGCCACCGAAATAGGAGGTGTAATAATTCCATCGGCCAGCAAAGCACTTCCACCAATAATGGCAGGCCATATAAGTTTAGGATTTTTTCTTCTTAATAGTGCAAAGAGAGAGAAAATCCCTCCTTCACCTTTGTTATCTGCTCTTAAGGTAAGCACTACATATTTTAAAGTAGTTTGTAAAGTAAGCGTCCAAAAAACACAAGATAAACCACCCAATACTAATACTTCGCTTATAGCATTTTCCCCTATAATCGCTTTCATTACATAGAGAGGGGAAGTACCTATATCGCCATAAATAATTCCTAATGTAATAAGTAATCCTGCTGCACTTAGCTTATGCACGTGATGGTGCTTTTTGGTAGAAATAGAAGACATTTTCTTTCTATGGTATTATTTTGGCAACAAGTTATAAAATATAATTAATTAATCTGTCACTAATTTCCATGAAGCGAGTCAAGATGTTTATTTTTAAAGAATTGGTAAATATTTTGAACACTTTTTTCGAGTATATCTGAAGTTGTTTTTCTAATACATTTGCTGCTTCGTCAAGTAGGTATCTGTGTCAACCTTTAAAAAAATTTACGAATGTAAATGCTTCCTCCTGGCTTGTTGACAAAAGAAAAGGGTTGGTTGAATACTGAATTTAATTGTTCGATATATACTGACAACGTGCAGGATGAATTTCGTCCAACATTTTGTTAGTAGTCTTGTTTCTTCTATCAAAATATTTTCTATGGAATAAAGCTTCCTTAATGTTGAGTCCTTTCCTTCAAATACAGACAGAATACAAAGGCATATTGCAGTCAAGAAGTAAAAAAAATCATAGCTCTACTCTTTTCAAACCACATTCCTTGATCCATTAATGTAAGATTGTCTTACGCATAAATGAATGGATACTTCCGTGATTTAAGGTTTACATACATGGAATAATTTAACGTATAAAATAAAGAAGGCTTCCGATATTTTATCGGAAGCCTTCTTTATTTATGAAATTAAAACGCTCTTAATTATTTAAGTGCATTTTTGAAATTATCAGAATTCCAATAGTTTGCAAACTCAAGATCGCTAAGAGCAGCGTTTACTAATTTATTATCTATTGCAACCGCTTTTTTGATGTTACTTACTACACCTGTTTCATCTTGAAGTCTTGCTGCAGTAACCGCAGCTAAATAGAATCCAAGTGCATTTTTAGGAGCTTTAGAAGTAACTGTTGCAAAGCCACCTTTCGCAGCGTTGAAATCTTTTTTCAACAAGTTTGCAAGTGCCAGGTCAAAAAGAACAATCGTAGAGTCGCTTGATTTAGAAAGTGACTGAATAGCCAAATCATATTTCCCTTCTCTGATATATACTGCACCTAACATTCCGTTAAGTCCTTTTTTAATATCATCGTTTGCGCCCGCAGCGATTGATTTATTTGACTCATCTATCACAGAAGTTCTTACGTCTTTAAATAGGTTGGCAGCAGCAAGGTTGTTGTGTGATTCAGGATTGTTTTTTCCTTGAACAGCAAGGTTTAGTTGCGTAATCGCTTTGTCCACTAAAGCAGATTGAGCATTGGCGTCAATCTCTTTTTTAGCTTGATCTAAGTATACCGCTCCTAAGTTGTTATGAGAAACCCAACTGTCTGATTTTTTAATTGCGGCAACATATATACCTTCTTTCTCTTTCAGGATTGGAGTAAGAGTAGCTGCATAAAGAAGTTCAGGCTCTGTTAAAGTATCCAATTTTAACGTACCGTCTGCAATGCCTTTTGCCAAAAGAGAAATTTCAGCTCTTGATTTTTTAGGTTTTACTGTCAGGATTTCAGTTTTAGCATTTCTAAGTTTTGGATAGATTTTAGTAAACAAATGTTTATAGAAAGGAAGTTTAGAAAGTTCTTCTTGTTTGCTTTCGAAAGAACCTGTACCATTCACGATGTTTAATACTTGTGTTTTTTCTTCTGCTTTTAGGATTCCTGTTGTATCGGCATCAAGCTCTTTTCTTAAAGGTTCGTAATCAAGAATGATTCCTTTTGTTACAAATTTAATAGAGTCAACTGCGCTTTTATTATGATTGAAAAAATGCATTCTTTCTTTGTAATAACTTTCGATCACTTTAGCTCTGTCTTCTGCTAAATGAGAGTTTTTAGACTCGCTACCTTCAGGAGAGTGGGTTCCTATAATGGATACCGTTCTGGTTACGTTTTTCTTAGCGATAAAAGCATCCAAAAATTTACCTTGGTGTCCGCCAGTTTCGCTTTTTCTAAGCTTAGATTTACCTTGTTCGAAGAAGAAAGCAACATTTGTTGGAATTAATTCTTCTTGATCGTTGTAACCATGAGCGGCATACGCTACATAATAGTATTTCTGTACAAGTCTTGACGTTGTAATAATACCTTTTGCAATTTTAAATTCCGGAGATGCTTTTCCTTTCGTTTTTTCAGCATTGAAATTTGTACCTATTACCGCTAAATCTCCATTGGTAATTTCAGGTTTGTAAAAAAATGCGAAATGTTTGCTGATTTTAGGTTGTTCTGTTTTCGCATTTGGATAATCAGTTCCTTTGTATTCAATAGTAGCGACCTTAAGGCTTTGATCACCATATTTATAGACTCCATCTACTTGATAGACTCTTTTCTTTTTTAATTTTTTTAATGGCAGAGAACCTGTCACATCAAAAGCTACACTGTCTCCGTGGACTTCAAGCGGGTTTGGAACAACAGTTACTTCCGGAGTATATGCTTTATTACATCCGTTAAGGATGATAGCACCGGCTACAAGTAAGGGTAAATAATTTTTTCCTAAAAGGTTCATACAATAAGGCAGTTTAAATTTCTACGAGGCGAAATTATCGTTATAAATTTACTTATACAATAGAATTTGATATTTTTTATCTAAAATTGTATTAATAATGATTTTTATTCCATAATTTTGTGAAAATGAAGTTTTGAGGCATGAAAATAATGGAGAATTTAAAGACCTACCTTGAAAAATATGCATTCGGAGTATGTGCTTCTTTAGGTGAAAAATTTGGAATTGCATCTGCAAGCATCCGTTTATTTTTCATTTATACCTCGTTTTTGACTTTTGGTTCACCTTTGGTGCTCTATTTGATTTTGGCTTTTTTGATGAATTTTCATAAACATCTTCGAAATCAAAGAAGTACTGTATGGGATGTTTAAATTAACCCATAGCAGGAGGCATTACATTTAAATCATTCATTTTTTGCTCTGCTTTCTCTATTAAATGAATTAATTTAATATGTTTATTGTCAATAGGTTTTACCTGAATTTGAAGACCTATTGGGGCTGACATATTCCTACCATGCGAATTTATGGCTGCTTCTAAAATAGTGTAAAGAAAGAATTGTATATTTTCGATTAAAAATATCTGCAGTTCGTTGAAGACTTCCGGATTCGCCTCTCTTTGTATATCAAAAAGACTTGGGTTGTATAAAATAGAATATTCTTTTAAATAGGAGCAATTTTCCACATAAATATCTAAATGCTTTAAGAAATAACCCGTAACATCATATTTTTCAAGTTTTTCCGATAATTCTACTTGGCTTACCTCCATTGTATACCCTTGGTAACATTCAAGTATATATTGCTCATAAAAACAGCTTAGGAAAAGTTTAATTCTGTCAGGGGTCATAAAATTTGGATGCTATTTAGGATATATTTCGATGTAAAGATAAATCGATGGACCGGATGTTTGCTAGACAATATCGTTTCTTTTGTATACAGGTTTACTTACAAGTAGTTGTAAAATGGCAAAATAAATTACTAAATATATTATCATAAATCTAATTTATTTAGTAATTTTGAATTACTATGAAACTATCTGTATGAAAAAAACCATTTACCCCTCTAGAGGAGATATTAACTATCATCATTTAACCAAAACCGGGTTGAAAAAAGTAACGCAGACATCTGATTTTAAAATATGCATTCCCGATTACACCCAGACTCCTGACATTTATCTGGATAATATAAGTGGCTACGCGCGTAAGGACGCTTACCGGATAGGTGCTAAAGTCTTGTTCAAAGAACTGGATGAGTTCTTGGGTTACATCGGGGCCAATGAACCTACTTCCTATTATTTCATCCCGATCTCCCAAAAATATTTTCAATCGAAGAAAAATGAAATTTTGATTGTCGACAGGTTTATGCCTGTTCAGGACAAAGATTTTGTTGTTTATTCAGAAATTGGCACGATGAGAACCACCATGATTCGAATGGAAGCAGGAATAGTTGTATTACAGGATTCTAAAAACAGGTATTCTCCGGAGCAATTTCAGAAAGAGATTTTATGGGGAGTGGTTGCAGGGGTGATGTTGGTTTAAAAATAGCTTAATAAAAAGGCTTCTTAGTACTAAGAAGCCTTTTTATTAAGCTATTTTTAAACCAACA
>DATHPH010000418.1:0-1618 GCA_035484095.1 Cytophagaceae bacterium
TTGACTAAGGAGAAAAAATTTCAAAGTCTTGAAATTGGAAGGCTTTAAACCAGGATCAATTACTCCTACGATTTAATTTTCCCTCCGGGTTCTTAAATAGTCGGCCCTTAAAAAGCCAATTTCGTGATTAAAAAAGATGGCTTCCACAAGTAAATGGTTTCAATTAGGCATTTTTGGATATAGAAAAAAAATGCCAAAAACATCTTTTTGAAGATGTTCATCATTCTTTTGAAGTTCATTCCTGCGGCAGCGAGCATAACATTGATATTGTCTCCTTTGATGCCTTTGTAATAATTTCTCCCCAGCCGGTGATCCACTTTGAGGTGACTAATTTTGGGTTCAATAGCGGCCCTTCGTCTAAAACTTATCTTAAGTCGCTTCTGCTGGTATGCGTTCATCGATTTATTAAAGGGTTTTGGTATTTCAATTTTTGTCCCCCTGACCTCGCTGATCCCTTTGTAGCCCCGGTCCATAGTCGCACGTCGCATGATTATACCAGTTAACCGCTGCTGCTGTTCAAAAGCTGGATCCACTGTATGTGCATCGTAATCATTTTTAGGAATGTTTATTGCTCCTATGATAACTCCAGTTCGTTTAGTTGTAATGATCGATACTTTACTTCCGAACTCATATTTCTTATGCTCCTTACCCTTGCTGATGCAATTGACCACAGGTTCATGAAGGCTGTAAATCTTTGGTGAATCATGACGCTTTTGTGCCAATACTTTTCTAAACAATACAAGTTCTGCCTCATGCTTATTGGCGGGTAATTTTCGCTCCAGCTCTCTTACCAGGCGACCGGCGATCGTTTTCATTTTCCGATCCGCTTTCCTGGCCCTCATGTAGTTTTTGGGATGGCGGCGGAAGCGCTGATCCCGCGCCAATTTCTTTATGGTACACCGGTAGCTTTGTCTTAATTCAATGCCCTGCTCTTCGGCAATTGCTACACACTTCTTTATTATTTTCCGATGTAGTTTATCGTCAGTTGGAAAAGTAATATTCTTTTCCTGCACTGTGGTGTCAACGATCCCTTCATCCTCATTGCCGTCCTTACCATTTATCCGGATACTTTCTTTAAATATCAGCTCAATACCCTTTTCTCCTATGCGGTTTCTAAAATGAACCAGTTCGGAAGCTTCGCACGGAAAGCCACACGCATAAGATTTTTCTCCACTGAAATATTGATAATAAATATTCTCCATCCATTGTTCCACCACGCTCTCATCACTGAGGTTTCGAATGTGTTTGAGCATCAACAACGACACCATCAATCGAATGGGTTTTGCCGGACGACCTTCACGAGAATAGAGTTTACCAAATTCTTGTTCAAATACTTCCCAGTGAATCTTACCAGCTAAAACATACAATGGATGCTGATGACTTAACTGTTCTTCAAATGTGCTGTAAAAGCCAATTTGACGCTCATTTTTATTTTTTGCTAGCATATTTTTTTTGCAAGGTTTTCAATACAATTTCTCCATTTCTTGCAAATAAATAATGCCCCTTTTCTTCACAAATCCACATCCCTCCTGTATTTGAGGTATTTTTAAGGACCGACTACATAAGGTTTTTCAGAAATAATATGTTCCTGAATCCCATTAATTCTTTAGTGAATGGT
>DATHPH010000419.1:0-4598 GCA_035484095.1 Cytophagaceae bacterium
AATTAATGGATGATAAAGTTTGGTCAAAAGCGATAGAAGATACGGCGGGACTGAAAGAGTTTTTCCACCAACACAATGCGAACTATGTTTGGAATTCACGTGCTCAGGCAACTATCTATAATGTCAACAACAAAGAGACATTGGATAAGTTAAAACAAGAACTTCTAAAAGATAAATATCCAGTAAAAGAACCAAAGGTATCTTCCATTCTTTTTACGCATAATCAAACAGTACTCAGCGATGAATTGAAAAAGAAAATAGATCTTGCCATTCCTCCTTTGGTAAAAGACAAATCACTTATCCTTGAAATTAAAGGGGGCAGAGAATTTAAAGAATCGAACGCTATTTCGTTGCTGAGAGCAGATTCGGTAAAAGCGTATCTGGTAGCCAGGGGAATCGCTGAAAACAGAATAATAACAAGCGATCTTGGGAAAGCACCCATTCGCAAAACGTCTGAAGAAAGAGATTCTGACAGAAAAGTAAGTTTCGCTTTCTATTCTACTTCTAAGAAAACACTTGAATCTCCTTTTAACGAAAAAACTGCCTTGAGTCTTCAGGTAACAGAAGGCCTCTTCCAAAAAGGAGAGCAACCTGCCCTGGATTCCACAGATTGGAAACCAGGAAATTATACCATTGAAAAAGAAGGAAGAATTAATTATGTAGTTATAAACAAAATCGAAGCTCCCAGAAATAAAACCTTTGAAGAAGCGAGAGGATTGGCTATTTCAGACTACCAATCATATCTGGAAAAAGAGTGGATTGCAGCTTTAAAGAAAAAATATCCTGTAATCATATACAACGAAGAGCTACAAAAACTAGTTAAAAAATAGCCTTCTGGCCTATATACACCAATAGAAAGAGGCCGAAATTCGGTCTCTTTCTATTTTTATAAAGAACGAATAAAATTGTATATTGCCGATAATTTAGCGATAAAGGATACCTTTAAACAGTAATCCAACATAATTCAATGAAACGTTTTTTACTGAAATCAATCACCCTTTTATTGTTTCTACCTTTTTTGTCGACGATTACGAAGGCACAATTGTTGGATAGAATAATTGCAAAAGTTGATAATTTTATTGTCTTACAATCTGAATTCGAATTAGCCTTTGAACAATTTAGGACTAATATGGAAGGAAAGGTAAATGAAAACGAGATTCAATGTAAAGTATTAGAAACTCTAATTATCAATAAACTTTTGTTGGCGAAAGCAGAAATCGATTCAGTAACGGTGGATCGTTCAGCGGTAGATGATCAATTGGAACGTAGGATGCAATATTTTGTGGCGCAGGTGGGAGGAGCAGATAAGCTGGAACAATATTACGGAAAGTCGCTAAACGATCTGAAAGCAGACCTTCGGAAACAGGTGAAAGAGCAGATGATTACCCAGAAAATGCAGGAAAGCATTACCAGCAAAACAAAGGTAAATCCTGGTGATGTAAAAAAATTCTACAATAGTATTCCTTACGACAGTCTACCCTATCTTTCTACCGAAGTAGAAATTGGTCAAATAGTAAAAAAAGCATTTATTAGTAAAAGTCAAAAAGGATATGCTCGAAAAAAATTGGAGGAAATCAGACAGCGTATTATCAATGGGGAAGATTTTTGTGAATTAGCGAAGATTTATTCTGAAGATCCCGGTTCCGGTAAACTTTGTGGTGAACTGGGCTTTTTTAAGAAAGGGGATCTGGTACCTCCCTACGAATCTGCTGCCTTAAAATTAAAGCCGGGAGAAACA
This sequence comes from Cytophagaceae bacterium, assembly GCA_035484095.1. GTDB lineage: Bacteria > Bacteroidota > Bacteroidia > Cytophagales > Cytophagaceae > JANYCO01. The sequence continues at coordinate 1,739 of DATHPH010000419.1, forward strand.
TCCGCAATCGTGGAAAGCGAGTTTGGCTATCACATCATACAACTGTTGGGAAGAAAAGGAAATGAATACGACAGCAGGCATATTCTTATCAAAGCCGCTTCTTCGAAACAAGATATTTCCGCTTCAGCCGAATATTTAGATAGCCTGAGAGAAGAAATACTGAAAGGCAAAATATCATTTCAAAAAGCGGCAAAAGAGTATTCGGATGACAAAACAACGGGACAAAACGGAGGAATGTTTCAAGACGCAAATACAAATGATTCAAAAATAGCGTTAGAAAATATAAATCCGGATTTATTTTTCATTATTGACACCATGAAAATCGGTTCTATTACCCATGCGGTTCCGATGCAAATGGAAGACGGTACAGAAGCCGTTAGGATCGTGTATTACAAATCAAAAATTGCTCCGCATAAAGCAAATTTAAAAGATGATTATCAAAAAATCGTTACGGCTACACAGGAGGAAAAAAAGAACAATGCCATTAATCAATGGTTTGATAAAACGAAGGGAGAGGTATTCATTGATATCAATTCCGATTATAAAGATTGCCAGATTTTAAAAGCACAATAATATCATAATGGGAAAAATTATGTCGGACGTGGAAGCGGCTCAATCACTATTTGAAGCGAACAAAAAGCTAAAGTCAGAAATTTCAAAAATAATCGTGGGCCAAGACGAAGCGGTAAAACTTTTATTAACGGCTGTTTTTTGTCAAGGACATTGCCTCCTGGTGGGCGTTCCTGGTTTAGCAAAAACACTTTTAATTAATACCATTTCCAGAGCATTGAAACTTGATTTTAAAAGAATTCAATTTACTCCTGATCTTATGCCTTCTGACATCCTAGGTTCTGAAACCTTGGATTCTAACCGAAATTTCAAATTCGTGAAAGGTCCCATTTTTGCAAACATCATTCTTGCCGACGAAATCAATCGTACACCTCCAAAAACGCAGGCTGCGCTGTTAGAGGACATGCAAGAGCAATCCGTTACCATCGCAGGCCAAATCTACAAACTGGATAAACCGTTTTTTGTTTTGGCCACTCAAAATCCAATTGAACAAGAAGGTACTTATCCTTTACCGGAAGCGCAACTTGATCGATTCATGTTTAATTTAAAACTTGATTATCCTACCTACAAAGAAGAAGTTGAAGTGGTAAAAATGACTACTTCCAACAGTGCAGCGGATATAGATCCTGTCATAAATGCGGAGGAAATAAAAATGTACCAAGAGTTGGTAAGAAAAGTACCTGTTGCCGACAATGTGGTAGAATATGCTGTTCAGTTGGTGCATAAAACAAGACCGGGAAGTGAATTGGCGAATACCATGACCAACACGTATCTGGAATGGGGAGCAGGACCAAGAGCCTCTCAATTTCTGGTATTAGGAGCCAAATGCAATGCTCTTTTAAATAATAAATATTCCCCCGATATAGAAGACGTAAAAGCGATCGCCCTTCCCATTTTAAGACACCGGGTAGTAAGGAATTTCAAAGCAGAGGCGGAAGGAGTAAGCGTAGACGATATTATTTCAAAATTGCTTTAAGCGTATTTTTGCATCTGTTAAGGCTCATTAAATTATTTTTACAGTCCCTTCTGGGCAATATTTTGTATTTAATAAAAAAATAAAGCGTTGGTTATTTTGACGAAGTAGTGATAGGGAACGCTTGTTGGAGAAAAGCTGGTAACTATATACTTGTCCGACCAGAACGGGTTAAAAAAAATATTAAAATGGATTTATTTTTTCTTTTTAACTTTTGCTATTTGTTTGCTTATATTCTTCTTTATCTTTAAATCCAATGGTTTGCCAGTATTCACTTCCATACAAATTGAAAGAAATGCCATTGTAGCATTAATTTCATACTTATTATCGGACCGCATAAGTGCAGAGTTGTATATTTCATTCCCTGAAACCACTAACTTCATATCCACCTTAGTATATTGTACTTTATTACTGGAATGCTCCGAATACCATTTTTGGAATAACCTATTTCTGCAATGATGTTTTCCATCTAAACTTTCACAAGTATATGTTAATATGCTTCGAGGGTTCTTTTCAAAGAAATTATTAATTATATGCCTTATAGTTAAAGATATTCTTTTGTCGGGCATTAATTTCCCTTCCATCAATTCAAACCCAAAATTAAATATATAATTTTTAACTTTAGGAAAATCTCTGTAAAGTTCAGGATCTGATAAGAAATAAAAAAAATATTTACTTTTGTTATCAGTAACAAAAAAATACCCCTTTTTATGGGGTATGTAACTATAAGGGCTGTACAAATTTAGAACCTTTTAATTTTTTTTCGTTAATAGGTTTATTTTCCTTGATTTGTTTCTTGATATATTCCTTCGCTTCTATGGAATCTTGAAATATTTCAGAGATAGTTCTTTCTTTAGTATGCGATTTTGAAGATTTCATAATCATTAAATAGCTAAACTTTTACCAATCTAGTTAACTTATTTAAACGAAATAATTATGTTTGATTTGCGTAAATCTATAATAATTTTTTATTACTAACAACGAAATTCCCTGGATTTTGTTCCATATTATATACAATTACATCTGTATTATTATTACAAATAACTAGAATAAACTTGATTTAATACAATTATTGTAATTTTTTTTGCGAATTATTGTAATTTTTTTTGCTGCATTTTTATCAAAATTAGATTCTTTTAACAACAACCTTACTAACATTGTTAGATTTTTATACTAAAAAAATTAGCAGTCATTCACTAATAAATACAAATAATCAATATGTTATATTTTAGTGGCAAATAATCAATAAAAATAGATTTGTTGTATTTATTTACTTCTCCTTTTTCTTTTTAGGTTCCGATTTTGTGCTACTCTTTA
>DATHPH010000420.1:0-12895 GCA_035484095.1 Cytophagaceae bacterium
AAGGAGAACTTGTTGACTCTAAAATAGAAATAGAGGAATCCGAATTACCTGCCAAAGTATTGGCGGCTGTGAAAAAAGAATACCTGGACATGGATTATAAAACCGTTTACATCATGAAAAAATTAGTGTTGACCGTAGAGTCATACGAAATTGAAGTGATGAAAGGAAGGTTGGTTTATGTAGTGAGATACGACAAAGAAGGAAACACTACAAATAAATTTACACTCAGAAGATGGGATTCTATGAGCAATCCTAGTAGTGAAGGTGGCTTTTAATCCATCGTCTTCATTTTTAAAAGTAGTATAAAAAGAAGCGTCCGGACAAATGTCTGGACGCTTCTTTTTTTTAGTGCTGAAAGCGAAACATCACTTAATCGTCAACGAAATTTCATGCGACTGATGCTCGTAGTGATATGCGATTCCCATATTACTTTTGTTCGTTATTTCCCTTACAATTGAAAGACCAAGTCCCAATGATTTTGAGTTTTCCTTTCTAAACCGTTCAAATAAAGATGTTGGAATACTTGTTAGAACATTTCCGGTATTTATAAACCGGATTCGATCATTATTCACCTCAATTGCTATTTCACCACCATGGTAATTATGTTTGATTGCATTGTTTATGATATTCTCAATCAGAATATCGGCCAGCGTGGAATTCATTCGAATCAATTTAATTGGGGTTAAGACTACTTTTTTGATTTGAATTTCTTTGATCTTGATCAATTCTTCATAGTTGCCTAGTTTAAAATCAATTAATTTATTCAAATCAACCACTGTTTCTTCGTCGGCAAATTGGCCGTTTTCGATTTTACTTAGCAATCCAAGGGCTTCGCTCAATTTCGATAAACTATGTACCGATTGGTAACAGGTATCAACTAATTTATATTGCTCAGGATTAAAATTTTCTGATTGCAGCAACAACTCCAATTTTGATTTTATGACAGCCAAAGGAGTCTGGACTTCATGTGAAGTATTTTCGACAAAATTCTTTAAATTATTAAAATCTTCTTTCATTTGATCAATCATTTGATTCATCAAATGTATCATGTCGTTAAACTCCTGTACATTTGTTTCGGGTAGAATAATCCGATCCAGTTTTTTTACCGGAAGATTTTTCATTTTATTCAAAATAAGATAAACCGGTTGCCAGATTTGTTTTGCAATCCATTCATTTAAATAAAAAGTAACTCCAAATACTATGATGACAATTAGAAACATAATGATAATAGTACCTTTCACAATGCTTTGGACTTCCGTCAGCGACTTCCGGACTTCAATAAAGTAATGGTGATGATTGACCATTTTAGAAAAAGCCAGCTGTCGGTATGCAAAAAATTTATTTTCAATGTTGTCAAAAATGAGTGTGTCGGTAATCTTCTCTCTTCTCAGTGGACCGGTCGGAATTTCTTTAATAGAAACATTATTCCCGGACAAATGTTGGTATTTCAACAAACTATCAGATTTCAACAATTGTTTTAAGACATATTCTTTTCTATTATATAGTTTCTCATTATGGTCGTTCGAAATAAAATAAGTCATGATTCCATACAAAGCAAAGCCAATCATTGCTATAATTACAACATATATGAGAAGCAATGAATAGATATTACTTTTCCTAATTAACCTCATAATCCAAAAATCTATACCCTACTCCATTTATATTCTGAATATAACTTCTACAGCCTCCTATTTGTAATTTCTTTCTTAAGTTTTTAATCTGCCCGTACACAAAATCAAAAGACTCTACAGTATCCGAATAATCTTTCCAAAGGTGACTCACCAATGCTTGTTTGGTAATGACTTTGTTTCTATTGGTAATAAAGTAAATCAACAATTCAAACTCTTTTTTCGTCAGATTCACATTTTGTTCTTTCACAAAAACCTGATGGTTGTCCATAACGATTTTAATTTCATTGAATCGCATTTCATTCTCTCGAACAATTCCTCGTCTTCTTAAAACGGAATTAACCCTGGCATTCAATTCGGAAAGATCGAATGGTTTTGTGAGATAATCGTCGGCTCCAAAATTTAACCCCTCTACTTTGTTTTCAATAGAATTTTTTGCTGATAAAATGATTATTCCTGTGTTAGGACATCTCCACTTTATATGGACGATAAGTTCTAAACCCGACCCATCCGGAAGTCCTATATCTACCAAACATAAATCATAATTAGATTCTGCTAATTTTATTTTTGCATTTTCGATGTTGTAAGAATAATCACATTCCACCTTTTCACTCTTTAAATAGCTAATGATAGAGTCGATTAATTCTCGTTCATCTTCAATAATTAATATTTTCATGATACCCTCACTTTCTTGCTTATCAAGCAAAATAAGGAATTTTAAAACAAAACTCTGATTAAAATAATAGATTTAAGCATAAGTATGCAATCCCCTAAATGTTTACTTTATAGTTTTAACTTATTTTATCTATTTAACTTAATTGGTGGGGACATGACTATTAAAAACAGAAATTCACTTTTAATTCAGTATCTTCTTTTAAAAGTTGCATTCAAAATCCAACTTATAGGTATTCACCCCATCAAAATTATACCCAACCTTGCGAAGAATCTCTCCAATATAGCATATTAATTCACTAACATATAAATAACAATTTAGTAATCATTAAAAGTCTTATCCTAACAATTATAAAGAGTTATTTGGGACATTAAATACCACCATTAACCTTACAAATAATACTATTATGTCTTTAATGATTCATCTAATGGCACTTCCTTTTATAGGTGAAGTGAACCTAAGTAGCGGACTACTATTTATCTTTCTAATCTGTCTTTTGGCAGTAGTTGCTTTTGAATTTGTAAACGGCTTTCACGACACCGCTAATGCTGTTGCAACTGTTATTTACACCAAAGCACTAAAACCACAAGTTGCGGTGATTTGGTCAGGTATGTGGAACTTTCTGGGAGTTTTCACCGGAGGTGTTGCTGTTGCAATGGGCATACTCAAATTAGTACCCTTAAACGAAATGATTGCCCTGCCTGTACATATTGGGGCATGTGTAGTATTAGCCGTTTTGCTTTCTTCCATTGTATGGAATCTTGGTACCTGGTATTTTGGGATACCATGTTCCAGTTCCCACACGTTAATTGGTTCCATGATTGGAGCCAGTCTTGGATTTACCATTTATTACGGAGGGTCAGGTGTCAATTGGGGGAAAGCTCAAGAAATTGGCTTGTCGCTAATTATGTCACCTTTATTCGGATTTGGTGCAGCAGTACTTCTAATGTATTTCTTGAAAAATATTATAAAAGCAGAACAACTATTTCATATCCCTCAAGGGGAAGACAGACCTCCTATCCTAATCAGAATTTTGCTTATTATTACTTGCACCATGGTTAGTTTCTTCCACGGAAGTAATGACGGACAAAAAGGTGTAGGATTATTAATGCTGATTTTAATGGTATTTGTCCCTACCAAATTTGCGTTGGATCATTCTATTTCGGACGAAAAAATATTGGCTTCCCTTACTGCAACAGAGCAAACAATACAGAAAGTAATAACGGCCAATTCTAAACAAGAATCTCTTACTAAATTGAAAGAACTTGTTTTAAAAACAAAATCGGAAATTGGAGTGAAAGGTTCAGGTATTTCTTCTGAGATCTTTACTTTTAGAAAACAAATTCAAACCATTAATAAGGAAATACAAACCGTGTTGAAAAACCACGACATTGCTATTCCCGAAGCAGACAAGGCAGTTTTAACAACAGCTTCTCACGATCTCAAAAAGGTAACCGACTATGCTCCTATATGGGTAATTGCTGCCATTTCAATTTCTCTTGGCTTAGGAACTATGATTGGTTGGAAAAGAATCGTACTTACCATTGGTGAAAAAATTGGAAAAGAACACTTAAATTATGCACAGGGAGCTACGGCAGAAATAGTAGCAGCCACTACTATTGGACTAAGCACTGGACTTGGGTTACCGGTAAGTACCACACACGTATTGTCCAGTGGTATCGCAGGAGCCATGGTTGCCTCAAAGGGGACCAAAAACCTAAACAATGGTACACTGAAAAGTATAGCATTGGCCTGGGTCTTAACTTTACCGGTAACGATCCTACTATCACTCGCTCTGTTTGTGTTGTTCCATTTATTTGTCTAATTTATAATTATTCATTTCTGAGATTCTTTGTCAAACACTAAAAGGAAGAATCTTATACGTCAAACCTATTATTTATAAAAAGAATATAAACTTACCTAACTAACAAGTTCAATATGAAACAAATATTAGTTGCCACCGATTTTTCCACCTGTGCAAGTAATGCGATGGAGTATGCCATGGAATTAGCCAAGATTCTCCATTTAGAAGTATGTGCCATTCATGCTATCGGAACTACAGAAGGCGTTTTTAACAATACTTATAACGCCCTCTATATAGAAGATTATTACAACAATAAACGAGAAGCCCTTGCAACTTGGGCTGGAATGTTTAACCAGAAAGAATCTTTCAAACAAGTAAAGGTTACGACACTTTGTGATGTTGGATCGGTAAGTGCGGTTATTACCAAATATATTGAATCCAGTCCTGTAGAACTTCTTGTCATGGGTACCATGGGATCAACAGGTATTACTGGTTTATTTGGAAGCAATGCCAGTACAATGGTTGAAAAAACGAAAACTCCCACGTTGATTATTCCGTTGGAAACAAAATTCTCGACGAATCCTGTCATCACCTTAGCTACAGATTTCGCTTCTCATCTCTCTCTTAAAGATGTCACCGCTTTAAATGAATTGATTTTGGCATTCAAATCCAATAAACTTTCCGTTTTAAACATAGTGGAAGGTGTTGAATGGAAGACCAATGAGGCTGGCGAAGAAAGCTTAAAACAGCTGATTCACCATGTTGATTTTGAATTCAAATACATCAGCGAAAGCAGTCCCCTCGAAGGAATTATGAACTACATTATAAGCAATGAAACGGATATTTTGTGTGTCGTAAAACATCATCACAATTTAGTCTACCGCATCTTCAACAGAAGTACCATCAATCAGGTCATGAACCGTTCGGTAAAAGCGATTCTTGTTTTACACGAATAGGTTGTTAAGAAATTAACAGCAGCCTTTTATGGTAAGAGTTTTCGAGATGTAAAATACTTTTATTACATCTTTAAATCCCTTGAAAGTATATGCCTTTTTACAAAAGCCAGATTAAATTAGTAACCTCCTGTACGGTCTGATTGAAATTTTGTATTTTTAGAAATATTCTGCACAACGATTCGTTATAAAACGAATATCCGAAGTAGAACCCAACTAAAAATACAAAATTTCATCAAACCAATGAACGAGTCCGAACACTCTCACAACCATTCACATGAACATGACTTTTCTGTCATTCACGAGAGGCATACTAAATGGGTGGTTTACCTCTCTGCATTCACCATGCTTCTTGAAATTGGATTTGGGTATTGGACAAATTCCATGGCCCTACTGGCAGATGGATGGCACATGGCTTCCCATGTTTTTGCCCTAGGACTTACCTGGACAGCATATATCGTTTCGCGTAAGCTTACCCAAAAGAAAACCTATTCCTTCCACAAAAAAAAACTGTTTGCACTTTCCGGATATACAAGTGCCATCGTTTTGTTTATTATAGCGATCCTTATGGCTTGCGAGGCTTTTGGAAGACTTTTTAACCCTTTGGAAATAAAATTTGGTTCTGCCCTTTTAATCGCCTTTATCGGACTTGTTGTAAACGGCTTAAGTGCCTTCCTGTTACATCACAAACATCATGATCATAACATCCGATCCGCCTATTTACATGTATTGGCAGATGGACTTACGAGTTTAACCGCTATTATTGCTCTCCTGATTGGAATGTATTACAAACTATATTCTCTTGATGCTGTCAGTGGAATAATAAGTTCCATCATAATTACAAAATGGTCTTTTGATTTAATAAAAAATTCGGGAATAGAATTGATTGAGTTAGACCATAAACATGAGTGATCAATAGCCAGAGAAATCACCAACTTTTTCTGACAACAGATTCATCGCAAGGAGTATGATATAAACCAGATCATTTGGCAATTACTTTATTACCGGATTGCAGATTTCAAAATGTTTATATAAATTTTACCGAATTTTAAGAAGGGTTTTGATTAAAACGAGAACAATATATAAAATACTTATATGGAGTATTTCCTCCATTGCAGGACTATTCCTTTTGACAGGTGGTTTTGTTTATGTATTTAAGGATAAAATAATTCAGGCATCCATTCAGGAAATCAATAAGTATTTAAATACCAAGGTAGACGTAGACCCTTCCATTGAATTATCACTTTTTGAAAAATTCCCACAGGTGGCGGTTGCTTTTAAAAATGTAAAAATTTATGAAAGCATTCCGGGAAGTACAAATCAATTAGGCAAAACTGATCGATTGTTTTTTACCTTTAATCTCTGGAACATTTTAGATGGGAAATATATTATCCAAAAACTTTATCTTGAGAATGGTGAATTTTACCTTCGCGTAAATAAACATGGGGAAAACAACTATACGATCCTAAAAAAAGACACCTCTAATACCTCCCAAGAAAACATAGGGGGATTCGATCTTACTGACATCTCTATTAAAAATGTTTTGGTAAAGTACCTTAATGAAAGCAATGAACAATATTACGAAGTACTTTCGCATGAACTAAAAGCAAGCTTTACCTTCCATCAGGATCAATATTTGATTACGCTCAGTGGACCACAACTTGTAAACAAGATCCGGTTGCATCATGAAGAGTATTTCAGAGGAAAAGAAATTTTTATCTCAAGTAATTTAGCATACAACGATCTTGAAAAAAAATTGACGATTCTCCCTACTTCTGTAAAACTTAAGCAATCAGAGTTTAAAGTCGAAGGTTCCTACGTTTACAAGGGTAAAAACTTTGTAGATATTAAAATTGACAATGAACAAGGTGACATTTTCACTTTGTTATCTCTTGTTCCTCCAAAATATTACAAGGCTTTTTCTTCCTATCAAAGCGATGGAGAAGTATATTTTCATGCTACTGTCAAGGGCGTTATCAGCAATCAAGAAAACGCCGCCATCAATGTGAATTTTGGCTGTAAACAAGCCTCTTTCTTTCACCCAAACTTTAAAAAGAAAATTTCAGATGCGAGCTTTTATGGGACTTTCAGTAACGGTCAACAAAAGAATACTCAAACATCGTCTTTAAAAATAGAGAATATTCATTTCTTATTTGACGACAAAATGATTCAGGGAAATTTTCTATATGAGAATTTCAAAAAACCATTTATAGCATTCGATGCTACAGGGACAATTGATGCAGGATCCATCATGAATTTTTATAAAATAAATGGAGTTGAGTCTGCATCCGGAACTATTGATTTTAACATAGAATTTAAGGGATTTCTAGACGACCTGAAAACAAGAGAGGGACACCAGCGGATCGAAACAAATGGTGAAATCTCTTTAAAGGAATTGACTTGTGTCCCCTCCAATGTAACTTATAAATGGGAGAATCTTAATGGCACTTTTCTTTTTAATAAAAATGATATTGCCATTACAGACCTGACAGCCAAGGTGGGAGAAAGTGATTTTAAAGTAAACGGTCTATTGAAGAATTTTTTTGGTGCATTACTTCTTGAAAACGGGAGAATGTTAACCGATGTGCGCCTTCGTTCCAACCGATTGAATATTGAAGAGCTTCTTGCTTTTCAGAATACCAGACCTGAAGAAAAGAAAGATTCAGGAATAGTAACCCAAAACGGCGTTTTCCCTTTTCTTGAAAAATACGTAATCAACATGGAGCTCGATGTGAAAGAAATTTTATACAAGAAAATCATCCTCCATAAGTTTAGTGGATCAATTAATTTTAATCAGCCACAACTCAAAGCCGACAATATCCGATTCTATACCTCAGGTGGTGAAATTGCGCTGAGCAGTCAACTAAATTTTGAATCCGACCAGAAAATAGAAACAACCATTCGCACCACGCTCACGACTATTCATATTGATAGTTTGTTTTATCTCTTTGATAACTTCGGACAAAATTTTATTACCTCCAAAAACCTCCGGGGAGAATTTTCCGGAACAGCAGAAATAGCTTTCTCCTGGAATAATAAAGGAGAAATTGATACAAAAAACCTTGTAGCCAATATCGACGGATCAATTCTAAAAGGAGAATTAATCCAATTTGAACCGATGCAGAAGCTCGCGCGCTTTATTGACGCACAAGAATTGGCGCACATACAATTCTCTGAAATTAAAAACAAAGTCTTTATTGAAAACAGGAAATTATCATTTCCTGAAATGCAGATTCTGTCTAATGTCTCTGATATATCCATTTCCGGTACTCATACCTTTGACAATGAAATGGACTATAAACTAACGGTACCTTTAAAAAATATCAGAAAACCTAAAATAGATAAAGATGCTTCCTTTGGCGCCATAGAAGAAGATAGTAAAAAAGGAAGTACACTATTTCTCACCTTAAAAGGTACTGCCGATAATTATAAAATTGGGTACGATACAAAACGAACGAAACACAAAATTTCAGAAGATTTGAAAAAAGAAAAACAAGAGTTTAAAAATTTATTTAAAAAGAAAGAAGAAGAGATACAACATGTAAAACCCAATAAGGAGGAATTTTTTGAGTTTGAGTGATTCATTCTAAAATATACCTGAACGCCTTTCCAAATTTGGTATTGATACTTAGCCAAACATGGTGAAAATCACTACTCCTTTTTTCTGTTTTTATCAAACCATTTTTTCTTCTTGTCCTTTGACATAGAATCTTTTTTCTGATTAGTGGAAGGAGTATGACTTTTCCTTCTATCCGATTTTTCAGCCGGAGCGGAAATTTTACCCGTGAATGGGAAAGGATTGTCCTGAATAACAGGAATGGATTTGCCAATTAATTTCTGAACATCTGTCAAATATGCTTTTTCTTCTGCATCGCAAAAGGAAAAAGCTATACCTTTTGCTCCGGCTCTTCCTGTACGCCCAATACGATGTACATACGTTTCCGGAACATTGGGCATTTCGTAATTGATCACATGAGAAAGTTCATCCACGTCAATTCCTCTTGCCGCAATATCGGTAGCGACTAAAATACGAATGCGACCTGTTTTAAAATTAGTCAACGCATTCTGACGGGCATTCTGAGACTTGTTCCCATGTATGGCTTCGGCTTTTATATTTTCTTTCAAAAGATCTTTTACCACTCGGTCTGCTCCGTGTTTTGTTCTGGTAAATACCAGTACGCTTTTGATTGATTCATCCTTTAAAAGATGAATCAACAATAATTTTTTTTTGTCCTTGTCAACAAAATAAATTGCCTGATTGATGGTATTAGCCGTGGAAGAAACGGGGGTCACTTCTACTTTTGAAGGGTTTACTAAAATAGTATCGGCCAGCTTCACAATAACAGGAGGCATCGTAGCAGAGAAAAACAATGTTTGGCGTTTCGCCGGTAATTTTGTAATCACTTTTTTTACATCGTGTACAAAACCCATATCCAACATACGGTCTGCTTCATCCAGCACAAAAATGCGCAGATGACGCAGGTCTATAAAACCCTGGTTCATCAGGTCAAGCAGCCTGCCCGGTGTGGCAATCAAAATATCCACCCCTGCACGTAACGCATCGGTCTGTGCTTTTTGAGAAACTCCTCCAAAAATGACCGCACACCGCTGAGAGGTATATTTACCGTAGGAACGAAAACTATCTCCAATTTGAATTGCCAGTTCACGAGTGGGGGTTAATATCAGCGTTTTGATAACAATTTTATCTTTTGCCGACCGTCCTTCTGATTCCAGAATTTGCAAGATTGGTATAGCAAAAGCAGCGGTTTTCCCCGTCCCGGTCTGTGCACAACCAAGCAAGTCTTTTCTTTTAAGAATTTGTGGGATTGCCTGTTCTTGAATAGGGGTTGGCTTTTCATAGCCTTCCGCATTGAGAGCCTTCAAAATAGGCTCGATTAGATTTAATTCCTGAAATGTCATTTTATAATTGAATTGATTGATAAAACTATTTAACGTCTTTATCAACCCAACGACGCTTTATGTAACGCATCCGAACAAAGGTAGGCTTTTTTTAAAGGTATAACAAAGTATTCGTAGAAAGGCAATCTATACTTATAAGCTTAATCTCTTCATGATTGGTTATACAACAAACTTATAACGCCAACATATCAACCGACAAAAACAAAGCTTGGTTTGATTCCATTTCCAACTTCCCCTTTACTTTTAAACAAATCTATTCTTTATTTCTTTTCTCTTTTCCTTTAGCATTTTCCGGTTCAGCTCCTGTGCTGATAGGTGAATCCCAATGATAGTCGGGGCGATGTATTGCTGAAAATTTCCCATCTGTTATTTGCACATGAATCGTTGTTTCCTCAAATATTCCTGCTTGCTTATTATATTTCATCTTCACAAATGTACCTGAAAATGTACCTTCTATTAATCCACCAACAGGTTCATATAGGGTAATTTTCACTTCCCCGTCACTGTCTAGCACATAATACGATTCATAGTCACTCGTTGGAATATCCTTTTTAAAAAACACTGTCAACGTAAACGCAGAGTCCATAGTATACAAACCAGGTTTTATCACTGTATTAAAATCCATGTGTATACCTGAAATTGGAGCTATCGTAGAATAATGATTGGCACCGGAAATACGAACCGTCATATTCTGATACTCCTGCATATAATTATAAGTTGATTTGGCATAAAAATTATTTTCAAACTGATGTGCCTGAATTCTAAGTTTGACAGATTGATTTTGAAATCCATCTCCCTGAATACGAAAGCTATTTTCATGTATGGTAGGGCCTTGAGCATGAATATCCATAATAGATAGTATTTCAAGAATAAAAAAAAACAAAGAGAAGATCGTAATATGTTTTTTCATCTTATTATTCATAAGTCCTGGTTTAAGCGGTGTATACTTTATTTCTGGATCAGGAAATGGCTTATTTGAGCAGTTGACGTATTGTTTCTATACAAAGCAATTAAGAAAGAAAAGGGAGACCAAACAAGCAAAAGAATAATAAAAAAAATTAACTTTGCTCATTTTTTTTCGTATAATAGCTTTGTTAATTCCCCTAGGAAAAAGATTTTTGAAAGTGGTACAGCATAAATAGGATATTAACAATATAGAAATTGTTTTATTTGACCGTTTCTCTCAAATCATCACCCTCAACATTATCCATCCGCCAAAATGAATAGACGTCTTACTGCCACTATTTTCTTTTTGTTACTCTCATTTACCTTGTACAGCCAAGTAAAAAAGTTGGAAAGAATAGCGAACAATTATTACAAAGTTGAAGAATTTTCTTCTGCCCTGCCCATTTATCTTGAACTTGATAGCCTTGATAAAGAAAATGCATTTTATAATTATAGAATAGGCGTCTGTTATTATAATTCTCATTATAAAAATAAAGCACTTCTTTATTTTGAAAAAGCAAAAAAAGGAGGCATTGAAGATCCTGAGTTAGACATCTATCTTGCGAGAACCAATCACTATGGACATAGATTTGATGAAGCCATTCGCTATTATTTACTTTTTAAAAATAGAAAAATAGACACTACTGAAATTCGGGAACAGACAGAAGACACCGAAGACATGAAGGACATTCATTATGCCGAGAAACACATTGACCGGTACATCCAAATGTGCAAGACGGGGAAAGAATTAATGGAAGATTCGTTGTATTTGGAAATTGAAAATATCGGACCTAACATCAATAGTATTTATCCGGACTTTGTCCCAATCGTATCAGCCGATGAAAATGTATTAATTTTCACTTCTAGAAGAAATACTTCTACTGGTGGGAAGAAAGATGCATCGGATAACCATTTTTATGAAGATGTATACATTTCACATAAAGATTCCCTCACAAAACAATGGAAAACTCCTCAGAACATGGGAGGGCATATTAACACAAACTTTCATGATGCATGCATTGGCCTATCTCCGGATGGACAAAAACTATTTATTTACAGGTCGAGTTCTGTAAAAAACAGTTCGGGAGATATTTATATAAGTCAACTCGAAGGAAATAGATGGTCTATTCCGGTATTGATGGATAAAAAAATAAACTCTCCCAACTGGGAACCCAGTGCTTCTATTTCCACAGATGAAAAAACCATTTATTTTACAAGCGACCGTCCGGGAGGATATGGGGGCACCGATATTTATGTGACCAAATTTATAGGTGATACTGTTTGGTCCGATCCTGTAAATATGGGGCCAACGATCAATACTGAATTCAACGAGGACGCGCCTTATATTCATCCTGATAATGTTACTTTATTTTTTAGTTCCAAAGGCCATCGAAACATGGGAGGCTATGATATTTTTACTTCCGTGTATAATGTAGAAGAAGGAAAATGGGGCAAACCTGAAAACGCCGGATATCCCATCAATACGGCAGATGATGACATTTATTTTATCTGGTCTTCCGATGGAACAAAAGGCTATTTTTCTTCCTGGAGAGATGATACCTATGGAGAAAAGGACATATACGTAATACACCGACCAGAAGGGAAAACAAACCTTTTAGTAATTAAAGGAAGAATATTCAGCAACGAAACTAAAAAGCCGTTAAGTGCCAGCATTACTCTAGTAAACAAAGAAACAGGATCTATCATTGGGAAATATAATTCAAACCTTACAAACGGAAAATTTCTGTTTACGCTTCCTCACGGCGGAAACTATACCGTTACTATTGAAACAGACGGATACCTGACCTATCAGGAAGATATAAAAGTTCCAAAAAAGAATCCGTTTTTTGAAGTCAGAAGAGACTTCTATTTAACTCCACTAAAGGTTGGATCTGTATTAATATTTAACAACATCTTTTTCGATTTTGATAAAGCTGTACTGAGAAAGGAATCGGATGAGGAATTAAAGAAA
>DATHPH010000421.1:0-3082 GCA_035484095.1 Cytophagaceae bacterium
ATAATAGCCTCCACCATTAGTCGAATATTTTTAAAATAACAATTAGTCGCATTTTATTATCTAAAAAAATTAAAATGAAAGTGACTATTTAGAAAACCCAATTTGGCCAAATTACCCAAACATCCTACTGCTATTTTAAAAACCCAATTGTATCAACAAGATTCATTCAAACTGTTTCATAAGAGTGTATAATTCTACCCTCTACGAATAGCTGTTAACATCCCTCAATTGCTCACCATATTCTTTAGATAAAACACATGTTCCAAACATTTAAGAAACACATTATAAACACTAGGAATAGTGTAAAAAACGCAAGGATCAACTTTTCAGATCTTATACACATATATTCATGAATAAAAAACACATACTCACAGCTCCGTCATTCTCTCCAACTATAAACAAAATAATAACAAGTTATAAAGATAAAATTCTTACTTATCAGAATTAAGCAGTCAAGATTAACAAAGATGTCCACAAACAAAAAGCTTTAACTAAATAGTTTATAAACATATTTACTAACAGAATTTAATATTCTTATCTATCTTTGTGTATTAATTTGACAATAATAAAAAGTAATTGTTCCACGTGAAACATCAAGGAAACGTCTGAATTCGGCAAACTCCTGTTTCACGTGAAACATTTCATTGAAAGCTGAAAATGTTTAAAGAATATGATGTAATAGTAGTTGGTGCTGGACACGCTGGGTGTGAAGCTGCACATGCTGCGGGTGCCATGGGCTCGAAAGTTTTACTAATAACGATGGACATGGGTCGCATAGGTCAGATGTCATGTAATCCGGCGATGGGCGGTGTGGCAAAAGGACAAATAGTAAGAGAAATTGATGCATTAGGGGGAATGTCCGGAATAGTCACAGACAAAACAATGATTCAATTCCGAATGCTAAACCTATCAAAAGGTCCAGCTATGTGGAGTCCTAGAGCTCAAAATGATCGATGGAAGTTTGCAGAAGAATGGCGATTAAGCCTTGAAAGAAATTCTAACGTCGACATGTGGCAAGAAATGGTCAGCGGACTTCTCATCAAAGAGGGCAAAGTTTGTGGTGTTAGAACTGGAATGGGTATTGAAATTAAAGCTAAGGCTGTCGTTCTAACCAATGGTACATTTCTAAACGGCGTTATTCATATTGGAGAAAAACAATTTTCAGGTGGCCGAACTGCAGAAAAAGCAGCTACAGGTATCACAGAACAACTTATTCAATTAGGATTCGAATCCGGAAGAATGAAAACAGGGACACCTCCAAGAGTAGACGGTCGTAGCCTCGATTATTCCAAAATGGAAGAACAAAAAGGAGACGAAAAATGCGGAAAGTTCTCTTACACCGATACCAAAATACCGGAAACGCAAAAAAGCTGCTGGGTAACCTACACAAATAAGGAAGTACACGAAGAATTAAAAAAAGGCTTCGACAAATCTCCCATGTATGCCGGTAGAATACAAGGCCGTGGACCTCGTTATTGTCCATCCGTAGAAGACAAAATAAACCGGTTTGCTGATAAAGAAAGACATCAGATTTTTGTAGAACCAGAAGGATGGGATACCATTGAAATCTATGTGAATGGATTCTCTACTTCACTCCCGGAAGAGGTTCAACAAAAAGCAATGCAACTAATTCCAGGATTTGAAAATGTAAAAATGTTTCGTCCCGGATATGCCATTGAATACGATTATTTCCCTCCAACACAATTGGATCTTACCCTTGAAACGAAACTAGTAAAAAATCTTTATTTTGCCGGTCAAATAAACGGCACTACCGGTTACGAAGAGGCAGCCTGTCAGGGATTAATGGCCGGAATAAATGCACACAATAAAATAAAGGGACAAGAAACCTTCATTTTAAAAAGATCAGAGGCCTATATAGGTGTACTCATTGACGATTTAGTTAACAAGGGCACTGACGAACCCTATCGGATGTTTACCTCAAGAGCTGAATTTAGGCTACTTCTCCGACAAGACAATGCTGATATCCGACTTACAGAAAAAGGGCATAGACTTGGCTTAGCTTCGACACAAAGATTAACTACAGTAAATAAGAAAAAAGAGGCTTCAAAAGAATTACAAAAATTACTCACTCAAATAAAAGTTACCCCTGAAGAAATAAATGGATTTTTGGAAAACAAAGACTCCTCTCCGATCAGGGAAAAAGTGACATTATTTAATCTTATAAAAAGACCCGGAATAGAACTAACAGAATTAATTCAAGCAAATCCCTCCATAAACGAAACGCTAAAAAAGTATACCCAAGAAGAAATTGAACAAGCCACTATAGAAACAAAATATTTCGAATATATAGAAAAAGAAGAGGTAATGGCAGAAAAACTTCAGGCTCTTGAAAATTATAAGTTGTACGACACCTTAGACTATAGCGGAATTGCTGCACTTTCAACGGAAGGAAGAGAAAAATTAAAAAAAATGAAACCTTTCACGCTTGGACAAGCCTCAAGAATAAGTGGTGTAAGTGCCTCTGATATTTCAGTATTAATGATCTATCTAAAAAAATAAATCATCTGTCTTAAACATAATATTCACTTTTTAATTAACAAAACAAACGTGTTAGAAGAATTAAAAAACTGCCCCCTCTGTGAAGGAGCAGACTTTGAAAAACCTATTTCAGTAAAAGACCACAGCATTTCACACGAATATTTCAACATTTCAACATGCAAAAAATGTGGATTTCAATTTACAAATCCCAGACCTACCGAGGAAACTATTGGTAAATATTACAAATCGGAAGACTATGTTTCCCACAGCGATTCCAAAAAAGGAATTATTAACAAGCTGTATCACTTAGTAAGAAAAAAATCTCTAAAATCTAAACTGGACCTGATTAACCAAATAGCTTCGCACAAAAAGGGACGAATACTCGATATCGGATGTGGAACAGGCCACTTTTTACAAACTTGCAAAAAGGACGGTTGGCAAATAGAAGGAATGGAGCCTGATTCAAATGCACGTATATTAGCAGAAAACAATAGTGCTCAGAAAATATATACTGACTTGTTTTCTATAAAAGAGGAACAAGGTTACGATATGATTACACTTTGGCACGTTTTAGAACATGTGC
>DATHPH010000422.1:0-1578 GCA_035484095.1 Cytophagaceae bacterium
AAACTATTTTACAGGAAAATTAGTTGGACTTTTTACCTGATTTAGCAGTGTCAATAAGAAATTTCAATTTAGAATATTTAATAAAAACATATTGAGCAGAAAGTCTGGCAACTAAAAAACCTTCAAACCCATCCAAAAAACCTAATTTAAAAATATATCCTCTTACAAATTTCAATATCGGTCCAAGAACTATTTTTGTGAACCCAGCTTTTTTCCCCTGCATAAACATTTGTTCTGCGTGCAAGCTTGTATAAGAATTTGCCTTAGCCAAATTCCTTTCCAAAGACACGTGAGAATAATGATCTATCTTCCCCTGTAAACTTCCTCTCTTTGCATCTTGAGGAATATTCAGGGATTCATGCACAGAATCTATATTCCAGGTTATTTTTCTTTTGTCAAAAATCCGAATATGCGATTCGCCAACCCAATCACCAAAACGCAGCCTTTTCCCTAAAAATATATTACTGAAATTAATTCTATAACAATCGTAGCTGGGATTTCTAAATTCCTTCAAAATATTTTCCGCTAACACATTGTCTATAACTTCATCAGCATCCAATGAAAAGATGTGGTTGTATTTTGCTTTGCTATTCCCATAATTTTTTTGTGCTGAGTATCCTTCCCATGCTTTTTCATATACTTGTACTCCTTTCTCTTTTGCTATTTCCCTTGTACGATCTATGCTATTCGAATCAATTAGAATGATATCGTCCGATACCCTTTTAGCGGCTTCAATGGTCTTGCCGATAATTGCTTCTTCATTATGGGCTATAATAACAATAGACAATGGAATTGACTGCATACACAATTAAACGTTGCAAATTTTTCTGCTAGTATACTACTAAATTGGCATTTTTACACGTTTTTTCTTACTGTAAAAGGAGTAAATTTGTAAAAATGGAATCAGAAACTAAAGTAAGCGGAAACGTATTTGATATAAAAGTAGCCAAAAGACTTATGGTATATGCCAAACCATACAAGAGTCGATTTTATATACTCACCGTTCTGACTATTTTATCTGCTGTGCTCTCTATTGCAAAGCCACTTGTGATAAAAGAAACAATAGACAATTACATTCTAAATGGGAATCTTCCCGGTTTGTATCAAATGGTGGTGTTTCTATTTTTTTTACTTATCGTTCATGGTGTCGTAAATTATTTTAATACCTACCTGGCAGGCTGGTTGGGCCAAACCGTCATCAAGGACATTCGAATGCAGTTGTACAAACATCTGATGACATTTCGATTAAATTATTTTGATCATAATCCGATTGGGAGATTGGTAACGCGGAATGTATCAGACATAGAAAGTCTTTCCAACATTTTTAGTGAGGGCCTCGCCGGCATTGTGAGCGACCTTCTTCTTATTTTTGCCATTCTTATTATTATGTTTTACGAAAATTGGATATTGACGTTGTTCTCGCTCGGAGCACTTCCCATTTTATTATTGAGTACTTATGTATTCAAAGAAAAAGTAAAAGCTTCTTTCAATCAGGTGCGAACTGCTGTTGCCAATCTTAATGCATTTGTTCAGGAACATATTGTAGGCATGAGCATTGTACAAGTATTCAACAGCGAA
>DATHPH010000423.1:0-4737 GCA_035484095.1 Cytophagaceae bacterium
TTTCCTTTTTCTGGTTTGGAAAACGAGGATGTATCTTTAGTCCACAGTCGAATTTCTTTATTTCTTCATAGGTCATAGTATAAAGGTTGTATTGCTTTTCTTCCGATGGTGTTATTTCCGAACCGTCCGGTTTTAAACATATTTCCGGATTCATATAAGGTTCGTGTGAAACCACAAGTTGCCTGTCTTTACTTACGACTACATCTAATTCCAGTGAATTTATGCCTAAGTCAATTGCTCTTCGAAAACCTTCTAAAGTGTTTTCGGGATATATTCCCCGGCAGCCCCGGTGCCCTGTTTTGAAGAATGTAGGTGGATAGAACATATCTTTATGATTTTA
This sequence comes from Cytophagaceae bacterium, assembly GCA_035484095.1. Lineage (GTDB taxonomy): Bacteria > Bacteroidota > Bacteroidia > Cytophagales > Cytophagaceae > JANYCO01. The sequence continues at coordinate 341 of DATHPH010000423.1, forward strand.
AAAGTGTATAAAGATAACAAATTAGTAGCTGAAATTTCATCGGATTTGAGGATGAAAAGGGTTTTAAAAATTAAAACCTGACTGTAAAATCCTGACTTAAATTGGACGAAGGTGCTTTTGCTATTATCTGAAAAATCTCTACCTTGACGGAGTAATTTTTCAGAATACGAAAAGAATGGAATCGAGAGTAATAGACCCCAAAGTTAAAGCTTTGGCAATCAATTTAGATAAATCCACTTATGGATCGTTGGCAGAAATTGGAGCAGGACAGGAAGTAGCTGCCGTATTGTTTAAAGTAGGAGCAGCCTCTCAAACCATTGCCAAAACAATATCCGCTTATGACATGACCTTCAGCGATGCCATTTATGGCAAAGAAGAAAATGGACGTTATGTTTGCGAAGCCCGTGTTTTGAAGATGATGAACAGGGAATATACACTCCTTGAAAATCGATTGAAAGATATTCGAGGAAAAGAGTCCAGATTTTTTGCTTTCGCAGATACAGTCGTAACCATCAATTATGCAAAAACAAACCAAGGGCATGGGTGGCTTGGATTTAGATTTCAGGTTTCTCCTGAAGCGCCTCCAAATGACTTAATAGTACACATTCGATTGATGGAAAGAGATTCCAACCTTCAACAACTAACGGTTGGAATTTTTGGTATCAATATGATATATGGCTGTTTCCATTATTATAAAAATCCTGAATTATTATTAGAATCTTTGATGGATTCTTTAACGGTGGATCGTGTTAAAATTGATATGATTCGATTCTCAGGGCCTGAATTTAAAGAGGTGGACGGCAGAATTATGGCGCTTAGACTTGTACAGTATGGTTTTACGAACTCCGCATTATTTGATCCAAATGGAGATGTAAAAGAACCTGCCGATGTATTTCATAGAAAACATATTCTTGCGTTAAGAGGTCGATTCAGGCCTTGCACGCTTGTAAATATGGATATGTTTAAAAATGGGGTAGAAGATTTTATAAGAGACGAGGAAATTACTGACGTTGAAAATATTGTGGAAGTTGCAGAACTCACTCTGTCAAATCTTAGGTCTGAAGGGGAAATTAATTACAAAGACTTTTTAGACAGGGTAGATATTGTAACTTCTCTTGGGAAATATGTGTTGATTTCAAACTATCAGGAATATTACCGGTTGGTGGATTTTTTTAACAGATATACCAAATTTAAATTTGCACTTGTACTAGGACCGTTTAATTTGGCCGATATTTTTAATGAAAAATATTATACAAATTTAAAAGGAGGAATTTTAGAATCCTTTAGTGCCTTATTTAGTCGAAATGTAAAATTGTATATTTATCCTACGAGAAAAGCTGATACAGGCGAGATTTATAATTCTTCCAATTTTGAAGTTCCCCCTCATCTCCAATATTTATACAAACATTTAATAGCTAACGGGCAGATTAAAGATATATCCAGTTATCATCCTGAGATTTTACATATATATTCTGATAAAGTATTAGAGATGATACGTTCCGGACACACCGGTTGGGAAGAGATGGTTCCGGAAAGTGTAATGGAAGCCATTAAAACTAAAAAGCTTTTTGGATACCACGAGGAGAAATAAGTTTATGCTGACTTTGGTTTGGAGGTGCAATTGTTTCCTCTGAAATTCAAAGTATAAAACATTCTATAACGTTTAGATGGAACATGGATTGAAAAACGATGAGCGTGTTTCAATCCATGGGCTATATAGGTTATTTGAGTCTCTCGGGGTTTTCGTTTAAAAAGGTTTCCCATCCTTTTGATTTTGTTTTGTTTTCTCCCTTTAAAAAATAGTGGCAAACTGCTACACCAAGAGCATCGGTAGCATCGAGCAGTTTTGTTTTTTTGTCGTCTTTGAAATTTAATAAACGCTCCAACATTGCTGCTACCTGTTCTTTCGAAGCATTCCCATTTCCGGTAACGGATTGTTTTATTTTTTTAGGAGCATATTCTACGATTGGTATTTGCCTTGAGATGGCAGCCGCAATCGCTACACCTTGTGCTCTGCCAAGTTTCAGCATAGATTGAATATTCTTGCCAAAGAAAGGTGCTTCAATGGCCATTTCATCCGGATGGTATTCTTCAATAATCTGAATAATCCGTTCAAATATCTTACTAAGTTTGATAGCATGATCCGGATACTTGCCAAGGTGAATGACTCCATACTGGAGTAACTTCATTTGTTTGTTCTTTATCAGAATAATTCCGTAGCCCATAACATTTGTGCCTGGGTCTACCCCAAGAATAATACGTTCTGCTTCTTGTGCCAAAGTTTTACTCATGCATTGCAAGATAAGTCAAATAATATTTTCCCAAAAGGTTATCTTTGCAACTTATTTCAATAGAAGTAGTATAATTAATTCCAAGGCTCATTTTAATGTAAATAAGATCATCTTTGTTGGAAACTATTCGATCAAAAAAAATATCTTTTTGGATAAAGGGCAGCATCTTTCTCATTGCAGCATCCTTGCTTTATTATGCTCTTGATCGCAACGATAATTTGGATACACGGTATCTGGAAGAAATGAAAGGTGGATGGAAACACGCTGCTTCGCTTTTAGTCCTGGCTTTTTTGCTGATACCACTCAACTTGTCTTTAGAAGCGCTAAAATGGAAATACCTGATCCGTAAAATAGAACAAATAACTTTTTTGCAAGCATTTGAAGGGATTATTACCGGAATTACAATGGGTTTCGTTACCCCGCATGGATTGGGTGATTACCTGGCCCGCATTTTAACCCTCACCAATTCGGGAAGAGCAAAAGGATTAGGAGCTGTATTTCTGAGTAGAATAAGCCAATTTTATATTACCCTTTATTTTGGTACGATTGCCCTTGTATTCTATGTTCATAGCGTAATTCAGGATGCGGCCATAAATTATAATCTGTTGGTTTGGTTTGCTGTTTTGAACAATGTTTTATTTGTTTTTATTTTTATTTATCATCAGGCAATCTTTCGTTATATAGAGGGTTGGTCTTTTTTGAAAAAAGTACTTCCCTATATAGAAATTATTAAGCACTATTCTTTTCGGGAAATTAATTATAGTTTGTTGTTGTCGTTTTTCAGATACCTGATTTTTAGTTTTCAGTTTGTATTGCTTTTGGTTTATTTCCAGATTGAATTGTCTTGGTGGCTGATGTTGATGGGAGTTTCCTTTATTTTCTTTGTAAAATCTGTCATTCCTACCTTTCTTGATTTAGGTGTACGTGAAACAGCGGCAGTTATTTTTTTTGGAATGTATAGTGACTTACATCAAAATATTCTATTTGCAAGTCTTACCTTATGGTTGTTTAATTTGGTTGGTCCGGCAATGGCAGGATTAATGCTAATTTTTAAGATGAGAGTTTTTAGAAAATAAAAAATTTCTAATTGAAATGGAATTGTTAACTTTAAAAGCATGATCTTCTATCTTCCGTTTCTGTTTAGTTTTTCTTTAATTCTGACGGCGGTACTTTATTATTTTTGGATGAGAATTCCCGAATACAGAATAAAAGGAAAAGGACAATCTGTTACGTTCATTTCTGTATTGGTAGCGGTGCGAAATGAAGCCGACAATATTGAATCACTATTAAGCGATTTAGAAAATCAGACCTATGACAAACAAAAATTTGAGGTAGTGATCGTGGACGACCATTCGGAAGATACTACCAATATAATTGTTGAGCAGTTTATAAAAAACACAGACCTCCAGGTTCGTTTGATTTCATTGCCGGAAACACTTACGGGAAAGAAAAAAGCCATTACGGAGGGTGCAAAGAAGGCGAAAGGCTCGCTATTGGTGACAACCGATGGAGATTGCAATGTAAATCCTGACTGGTTGATGGTCTTGGAGAATTTTTACAGGGAGAAAAAACTTAAAATGGTAACGGGGGCGGTGACGTTCAAAAGGGGTACTAGCTTTCGGGAAAGAGTTCTGGAGTTGGAATTCGCCAGCCTGGTAGGTTCTGGTGCTGCTTCCCTCCAAATGGGCTATCCAAGTATGTGCAACGGAGCGAATCTGGCTTTTGACAAAGAAGCATTTGAAAGCGTCAATGGTTATGAAGATTCGTTAAAATTATCCTCCGGAGACGATGAGTTTTTAATGCATAAAATATATAGAAAGTACCCGGGCAAAGTTGCGTTTGTAAAGAATGAAAAATCGGTAGTAGAAACGGCCGCCCCGAAATCATGGAAGCTTTTTTTTGAACAACGTCGCAGATGGGCAAGCAAATGGGAAAATTATACTTATACGCATATTAAAATATTAGCGTTGCTTGTTTTTGCCTCAAATGTTGCTTTGTTATTGAATTTTATCCTTTCTCCTATGGAGAGTTATCCAATAGTGGTATTTTTGCTATTGCTGGTATTCAAATTTATGTTGGAATTCTTATTTTTACGTACAGTTTTAG
>DATHPH010000424.1:0-1580 GCA_035484095.1 Cytophagaceae bacterium
ACATTTGACAAAGGGAAAATTATGGCAACCTCTGATTTTTACAATAAACTGGGGAAAGTAATGGCAAAATCAGGTGTAAAAGAAGGCAATGGAATTATTAAAAATTTTTACGACAATGGAAAACTTTCAGCAGAAGGCCCTTTGAAGAATGGATATCCGGAAGGTCTTTGGAAATATTATCATCCTACCGGTGCAATATCAGGCACCGGAGAAATGAAAGCAGGATTACGTCAAGGCCCATGGAAATTTTATTTGGACACAGGAAAACTCGAAGCAGAGGGCGATTATAAAGATGATGAAATATACGGCGTTTGGAAATTTTACGACCAAGGGCAACTTTCCAAAATAGAGAATTTCAACGAATCAGAGTAATAGGTATACAAACACAACGTTTACATAATTGTTGTCCATTGAACTAACGTAGAAAAGACATGAAGGGAAATTCATTTTTTAATATTTGTAATAGCAATAGTATCGTAACCACTATTTTTTTATTAATTATTGCCCATTCCAACAATTTCGCTCAGCTAAAACAAGAACGATACAAAGACGGAAAACTAAAATCAGAAGGGAATTATACCGGTACAAAAAAAGAAGGAAAATGGAAATACTATTATCCGAATGGAGTACTAATGGCAGAAGAAAATTTTAAGGAAGGATTGCTACATGGCATTACCAAAACATACGATATAAAAGGAAAATTATCTTCCAAGGAAAACTGGTCTTATGGTTCGGAGGAAGATTCTTCTTATTCTTATTATCCCAATGGAAAATTAAAGCGTTGTGGAACTTTTCGTTATGGCCTATACGATGGAATTTGGAAAAACTATCATGATAATGGAAAATTAAAAACACAAGGTTCATACGTACTTGGAGAACCTTCGGGTATATGGTATTTCTATACTTCAAAAGGAATCATAGAAATGGAAGCCTTCTACGAAAACGGAAAGAAAAATGGCAAGGCCATTATATACGATTCAAAAGGAAAAAAATGGCAGGAAGGAAATTTTATAAACGATGAACAAAAGGGTACTTGGAAGGTTTATAAAAATGACAAATTTATTGGCGAAGTCAATTATTAATATTTTTTTTTGCACCTTTAGTCTTTAGATAAAATTAAAACCAATTTAGAAAGTGTATTTATGGAAATCATTGGAGATTTTTTAAAAATACTGTTGCCTGCTGCAGCAGTAATGTACGGTATGTTTCTAACAGTAAAATCGTTCCTTAACAAAGATCTTGAAAAAAGATTAGTTGACATTCGCATCAAGAACAATGAACTTGTACTTCCGATCCGTTTACAAGCTTATGAGCGAATGGCTCTTTTTTTAGAGAGAATCTCTCCTCACAATCTTATTCTCAGAGTCAATGATCCTGCCTACAACGTAATCCAACTCCATCAACGAATGCTTATGGAAATAAGGGAAGAATACAATCATAATCTATCCCAACAAGTATACATGAGTGATCAGGCTTGGGGGTTGGTAAAAACTTCTATGGAGGAAGTTATCGCCGTAATCAATAAATCTACTATCAATATTCCTCCTGATGCCAAAGGCATTGAATTAGCAAAAATGGTT
>DATHPH010000425.1:0-2534 GCA_035484095.1 Cytophagaceae bacterium
GATTAATACCTCGTAAGCTTTGTTAATCAATATAAAGCGGGCTTGAGCATCTTTCGATTTATTGATATCCGGGTGGAATTGTTTTGCCATTTTTCGATAGGCCTTTCTTATGTCTTCCTCTGAACCATTTTCAGAAACACCCAATATCGAGTATAAATTTACCATGTATTCCAACTTGGATTTTTAGTAATACGAATATACCAAATAATGATTTATTTTGAGAATTTTAATTACTATAACCGCACCAAAACCTGAAACTTTAACTCACTGACTCTACTGCCGCTTATTTCATCCGATCCACTTCCAATGGTCTTCTTATTGTAGTACTGAGTGGTTGCATAACGAAACCATAAGTCTGTCTTTTTCCCCAATTTGAATTGAAAAATCAGATAAGTTCTGGAGCCTTTCCCATAATAGGCCGGAAATGCAACTGAATACAAAACGTCTTTTTCATAGCTGTATTGTCTATTGTCATAATCGTCTGTGTCGAACAAAGCATATCGGGTGTTTATTCTAAATCTATGAAAATCAAAATTTAAATCTTGTGTTACAATAAATCCATGGGTAGTATTGGTAGTTTGCCGATAACTACTCCATTGTACCCGGCTTCGTAAGGAAACATTGTCCATGTTATAATCCATATTTAGCAGGTAATTATTTTTGTGTGATGGAACCGTAAAATCAATAGGACTGGTATTGTTAGATTGATTTTTACCGGATTCTTCGTTACGAAATTGAAAATAAAGAAGTACTTTTTTGGAAGGTTGGTATTGGCATCGACCCAAATATCCGAACCCTTCGGTTGGGCTGTCTTTTTGATATTTCAACCATGGGAAAATAAAATGATCATAATAGGCCGACATTGTCCATTTGCTGGTAGGTTTAATACGAATACCCCAATAAGAACCGTTTTCATTTGTAGTACCTGAACCTTCTGAAAAGGCATTGCAGTATAAAGAATTAAAATAAATGTTATAATTCCGATAAAGAAAGGAGAAGTCGATTTTGGCAGAAAGAGAAGCCATACCCCCTAGCAATAATGCCTTTCCTTTACGAGAAGACAATGCAGCCTCTCCAAAGGTGGTAAAATTTTGCAGTACCAAACTATAATCAATGGAAGCAACAGAATTTAGTTGTCCTTCAATATCAAAGTGATTATAAATTCTATTCGTTTCTTGAATGGGTTTTGAAAAAGAAGTGTGCACGTATGAAATTCCTGAATGCATTTTTTTGTTAGTGGAATAAAACGAAACATTTCCTCCGGAAGTTTGTTCCGTGACATTTCTTTTGGAGTTTATTTCAGATTGCGTTCTGTGCATGCCACTTGTATTAAAAGAGCGGACGAAAGATCGCATTTTCAACGAATCAAATTGAATATTAGCATCTCTTCTATTATTTGAATAAAAACCTGTTATTTCAGTATTTTTAAGTATTGAATACGTAAAACAAATCCCTCTTAAAAAATCGGTTTCCATTACAGAAGTATACGGGACTATTCCTTTATTATTTTTCTTGATAGCTAAAATGGTTTCGGCACTTTTTCCAATGTAAAATCCACCACCTAGCACCAAACCCTGTCCAAATTGTAGTTTATAATCTCCTATTCCAATTGCTTTCCATTTTCCCTGATTGAACATAAAAGCGTGCATTGAAAGGTAATCCATTAAATATTCTTTTCTTTTGGGTTGCCATTTTATAGGCTCGCCTGCATCCTTTTCCATTGTTAAACCAAAACTAAAATCTTTGTTTACACTGTTACGATAACGCATTAAATAGTGGAAAGGAGATCCCTGATAAACCTTATTCCCACTTTTAGTGGGCTTATAACCTTTACGAACCTGAGGAATAAAATCAGTACGAAAGAGTATAAAATGATTGGGACTATGGAGAATTCGTTCAACTATTTTTTTTCCATGTACATTATTCTCTACCACAACAAATGGAAGAAGATCCCGAATCGTATTTATTTCCCAGCCCTGTATTGCTTGTAGTTCAAATATAGATACCAGTGGCCCATTTTTAATTGTGTATTCTAAAAAGGCATTTATCTCGGAAGGCTTTAATAAATATAATGCTTCCAAGTCTTCTCGGTCGGCTTTGTTGAGGTCGAGCGGTGTTAAGAAATATTGATATAAAGCATCGTATACTTCATCATAATTAATTTCCTGATCCTGTGGTGGCAATAAATCTTGTATCAGTTTATCTATATCAATTTCTTTGGCTGAAATATTCTGTGAGAAGGAAAACGTTGCATTAGACATTACTATAAAAAAAAGCAAAAATGATTTCATTTTGATCGGTTAAAAAATGTGATAATTGAAATACAATGTGAAAAACCAAGAGATGAATGTTTTGAAAGCGCATAATCCAATTGAAACCTTTGATTTTGGAATCCAACGCCAAAATAATTTATAAACGGACGAGTATTAATACCTGTTCTGATTTTTACCTTTTCTATGATGGCATATTCTAATCCAGCTTTAACCGAAGGCTTATAGAGAGCGTCTTTTTCTATTTCTCCGTTCAACATCATT
>DATHPH010000426.1:0-7275 GCA_035484095.1 Cytophagaceae bacterium
CGATTGATCGTGAATGTAGTTCTACTGATACCCACCATAGTATTTTCCCAAAGCATTCCCATAGGTCAACCAATCAATACAGGAAACAGCGATGAATACAATCCTTGCATCAGTGGTAACGGCCGAACCCTCATCTTTGAACAACTCTATTTTAACGAAAGCAAACCTCAGGTACTGATTAGTTACCAGAAAAGTGGTGTATGGACGAGACCCGAAGTATTGCCGGGTGCTAACACAGATATTCCTACCATTGCCAACGGAGGATTTTTCCTGAACCAAAATGGAAATGTGGTTCTTTTTCATTCTGCCCGTTACGGTGGTGTTGGAAACAACGATATCTGGATGATCGAGAAAACGATCATTGGTACCTGGTCTGCTCCCAAAAACCTTGGTAAACCTATTAACTCTCCTCTACAGGAAACAGATCCTTCGCTTTCACCTGATGGGAAATATCTCTATTTCACAAGACTCACCACAGGAAAAACGCCGGATGGAAATCCATGCGGAAAAATTTTTGTAGCAGAGCGAGCCGGAAAAGACAGCTGGAAAACCCCGGTTGAACTTCCGGCACCGATCAATCTAGGCTGCGAATGTGCCGGACGGTTGCTTTCGGACAACAAAACATTTCTTTTTGCTTCTATGCGTACAGGTGGAATGGGTGGATATGATTTGTATAAAACGGTTCAGCGCCCAGATCATACCTGGGAAGAACCTATCCCCTATTCTTTCTTAAATACATCTAAAGACGACCTATATGTTTCTGTTCCTGCCGCCGGAGGTCTGGTATACCATACAGCTCCTGCAAAAACAGGAGGATTGGACGTAACCCGAACTAAAATACCAGATGAATTACAACCTGAAAAAGTTACGCTAATACAAGGAAATTTAAAAAATGCGGTTAATAATCTTGCTATAACTCCAAAAGTAACGGTGACCAATACGACGGATGGAAAATCCAATACCTTCATTGGAGGTGCGGATGGAAGTTATACGGCCGTAATTCCTCAGGACAACCTTTACGATGTAGCCATTATGGCAAATGATGGCGGTTATTCCTTTAAATCTATGCTGTTCAAAGCTCCTTCTCCGACGAAGTACGAAGAAAAAACAATGGACATAAAATTGATTCCAACCAAAACAGATGCTGTTTTTACACTTAACAATTTAGCCTTTATCAATAATTCCGATACTTTAGAAAACTATTCTACTGCTGATATTAACAGGCTTTATTTTATGTTGAAAGCAAATATTACGATGAGAATAGAAATTGGCGTACACACCTACAACGTAGAACAAGATACAGTTTTCCGAAATGGTCTTAGTGGTAAACTCATCGATTCTTTGGGCACTTATACGGACTCAAGTGGTCATGAAATGTATAAATTGAAAATCACCTACACAAGTGACAATACCAAGAATCAGGCAAAAGCAATTGCTGCTATCTTAATCAAAAGAGGTATTCCGGTTGAAAGAGTGTTGCCAAAAGGATACGGCGAAAGTGTTCCTTTATCGCCTCCACCCACCGACAAAGCATTGAACAGACGTGTCGAACTAAAGGTCATTCACGAATAAGCTTTCTATACGGAAAGTTTTATCGGATTGCTTCTCTGATTCGCAAAAGTTTTTCCAGCAGAGGTTCCAACAAATCCAACTGAAGCATATTGGCAGCATCTGATTTTGCCTCGTTTAAACGTGGATGTGTTTCTATAAACAACCCGTCTGCTCCTACCGCAATGGCGGCTTTCGCAATTGTTTCAATCATCGCCGGACGGCCTCCTGTAACACCAGATACCTGATTTGGCTGCTGTAGCGAATGCGTGCAATCCATGACAACCGGTACGTCAAAAGCTTTCATCTCGACAAGGTTTCGATAATCGACCACTAAGTCCGAATAGCCAAATGAATTGCCCCGATCCGTTAGAATTACGTTGGGATTATGAAGCAATTTTATTTTTTCAACAGCAAACTTCATTGACTGTCCCGATAAAAACTGACCTTTCTTCACATTAACCGCTTTCCCTGTTTGCGCCGCAGCAACGAGCAAATCGGTCTGACGGCAAAGAAAAGCAGGTATCTGCAAAACATCTACATACTCCGCTGCCAAGGAAGCTTCCGTACTTTCATGAATATCTGTGACAACTGGAATCTGAAAGGTATCACTTACTTCTTTTAAAATTTTTAACGCCTTTTCATCTCCAATTCCAGTGAAAGAATCTGCTTTTGTTCTATTTGCTTTTTTATACGAGCCTTTAAATATATAAGGTATTTTATACTTGTCTGTTATTTTTACAATCCTTTCTGCAATCTCCAAAGCGACATCTCTCCCTTCAATGGCACAAGGTCCGGCCATTAAAAAAAAGTTACCGCTATCAGTGTGTTTTAACTTTGAAATATGTATCATGATTTTTAAATTTTATATCTGTTACTACTAAAATGATCGATGCGAGCGAAATTCTTACCGCCTATTTCGCTCGCTTCAATCAACAAAATTATATTTTCTTTTCTGCTATAATAAATAATTCTCTTCCCGCTCTCGGAGCAATCGAATTATAACATTCTTCAAACGTTTTAATAAAGAAATAAGGTGCAAAATACGATTCGTATTCTTCTTTCGTACCACCAAAAGGGGGGGTATTATTGCCAAAGTCTACATTGAACAGCAAGCCCACCAATTTTCCATGACCACTCAGCAGATGATGCATCTTCTCTGAATACTTTTTCCGAAGAGAAGGATCAAGAGCACAGAAAAAAGTTTGTTCCAATATTAAATCATAAATTCCCTCTGTCGCGAAGAAATCATTTTGATGAAGTTGGTTCTCTGGAAATTCAGGAATTCTTTTATGCAAGTTTTCCAAAGGCATCGGTGCATAATCTACCACGTGTACATTATGAAACCCATTTTTAAAAAGATATTCCGCTTCATATCCATTACCACAACCAGGAATAAGAATTTTGATTGATTTATCCTTTAGCTGATCAATATACTGTTTTAAAGAGGTAGAAACAGCTCCGAGGTCCCAACCCGTTTCATCTTTTCGATAGCGACCTTCCCAATAATTTTGATTTATATTTTCCATTCAGCCAAAAATAACCATTTTCCCGAAGTATTTCATATCTGAGAATAAAGCATTCAAAATTTGAAAAAGTCCAATTTATCCTTATTTTTACGCATTGAATTAAACTTATACCTTAATTTATTCTAAAATGACAGAAAAAAATACGCCCGTTGTAGAACCTAAAAAAAGCGGAAGCAATAAGGGGTTGTTGATTGCTTTTATTATCATACTAGCCGCCATCAATGGAGTTCAGTTATTTTTTAACCTTAAAAAAGATACTACCATCAAAACCCAAACGGTTACGATTGCTGACAACAAAGCTAAAATTGATAGTTTGGACAAAGAGTTGGCATTGGCTATTAAAGAGCTAGAGCTTAAGAAACAAGAAATTGCTTCTTTGGGAGGAGACACTTCTCGTATGGGCGATCAAATTCGTCAACTGATTAAAGACAAAAAACAACTTCAGGCTTCTTCCTTTAGTTTTCAGAAAAAATACAACGACATCAAAGATAGAATTGACGCTGCCAATAGAATAAGAGAAGATGCAAGCAAGGAAGTGGAGCGGCTGAAAGTAATGCTTGCGCAACAAGATACAATCATTACAACACAAAAAGTAACCATTGTACAAAGAGAAGATTCCATTATAAAAATCACCTCTGAGAAAAATAAACTGGCCGAAAAAGTGGCTATTGCTTCTGTACTCAGAGCTGATAACTTTAAAATAGAATCGCTCAATCCAAAAGGGAAAATTGACGGTGACGGAGAATTCAAAGCAAAGAAAATTGATAAAATAAGAGTAATCTTCACATTAGCAGAAAACAAAGTAGCCGACAAAGGTGGTAGAGATGTTTACTTCAGAATGATTGAACCAGGCGGTGGAGCACTTTTTGATCTTGCCAACGGAGGTGGAAGTTTTCAGTATGAAAATAAAGAAGTATTTTATACGATGAAACAAAATATTCTTTTTGAAAACAAAGGTCAGAAAGTGACGTACGAATACAAAAAAGGAAGCCCATACAAACCGGGAACACACAAAGTAGAAATTTATTGTGAAGGCTTTAAAATAGGAGAAGCTTCTTTTCTCGTAAAATAATATCCAAAAACGAATTTAAAATTAAAACGTCTTGCTGAATACGCAGGACGTTTTGGTTTTAAGATAGTTGTATTAAGTTCGTTTATACGAAGGTGATTTTGCCCATTCTAAATCCCCCCAAAAAAAGGATCTTAAAGTCCCCACCCTTAGGGAATTTAGTTCTTTTTGAGAAAATAGATTAACTTAATTATTTCCTTAGCCAAACGGCCGTAATATTTTTATAAAAATTAGGATACAGTAGCTGGTTCCCACCCAACATTTGACTACTGACTCCAAGTGTCTTACATCCTTCAAAAAATTTATTCTATCTGAAAGCACCAAGTTTAACCTCAAAAATACTTTTCTAAAGACCATTTTTTGAGTTAAATTGCCGTTCATTATTACATATATTGAAGGTTAAAATGGGAATTAGTAAAGAGGATGTACTTAGAGCACTTAGCACCGTGCAAGAACCTGATTTGAAAAAAGATTTGGTGACGCTGAACATGGTGAAAGATGTAGAAGTAAACGGAACTAAAATTAGTTTTACGGTAATTCTTACTACACCTGCCTGTCCTTTAAAAGAATTAATTCGGTCTTCCTGTGTGGAGGCTGTACAAAAAATAGATCCCTCTCTTCAAGTAATCGTAAACCTGACAGCCAATGTCACCTCTACCCGATTGAACGGACCTTTGTTGCCTGGTGTAAAAAATATTATTGCCATCGGTTCCGGGAAAGGTGGAGTAGGGAAATCAACGGTGACTGCGAATCTGGCCATAGCACTGGCAAAAACTGGTGCCAGTGTAGGTCTGATTGATGCTGATATATTCGGGCCATCACAACCTATTTTGTTTGATCTTGAAGAGGCACATCCCGCTGTTGTTCAAGAAAATGGTAAAAACTGGATTATACCCGTTCAACAATACGGTATAAAGCTTATATCCATTGGCTTTCTCGCACCTGCAGAAAGTGCCGTAGTATGGAGAGGACCAATGGCAAGTGCCGCATTGAAACAATTTTTAGGCGATTGCAAATGGGGTGAATTGGATTATCTTTTAATTGATTTACCTCCGGGTACCAGTGACATTCACTTGACATTAGTACAGACCGTGCCGGTGACAGGGGCAATCATTGTGACTACTCCACAAAAAGTAGCGATTGCTGATTCACAAAAGGGAGTAAGTATGTTTCGTCAACCTCAAATCAATGTACCCGTTTTAGGTGTTATAGAAAATATGGCCTGGTTTACGCCAGAAGAATTTCCGGAAAACAAATATTATATTTTTGGAAATGGCGGAGGGAAAGAAATGGCTGAAAAAAATAACTGTCCTCTTCTTGGGCAGATTCCTTTAATACAAAGTATTCGCGAAAGCGGTGATTTGGGAAGACCAAAAGTATTGGATAACGATCTTATAGCAGACTACTTCAAAGTATTGGCTGAAAATGTAGCACAGCAAGTTGCCATTCGAAACGCAACACGTGAAACTACAAAGCCTGTGGAGATTAAGTTATAATAATTTACGAGTTGAATTTAAATTATCTGTTTTGTGTTTTTAAGTATATGGAAACGACTTTATCAAAAAATACACTTCTAAAAAGAGTAGAAGAAGCACTGAACACTATTCGCCCTTATCTTGAAGCAGATGGTGGCAATGTAAAGCTGTTGGAAATTACAGACGACATGATGGTGCGCCTGGAAATGCTTGGCAATTGTGGTTCTTGTCCTATGTCGGCCATGACTTTAAAAGCAGGTGTAGAAGAAGCGATTAAAAGAGAGGTACCGGAAATAAAAGGAGTAGTAGCCTCTAACACTTAAAACATAATTTTCTTTACTAAAACAAACCTGTTTTTTTTAAGACATTTTCCACTACTAACATACTATTTAATGAAAATCGGAATATTTTTCGGAGGCCAATCAAGAGAACGAGAAATCTCTTTTGCCGGAGGTAGAACTGTTTATGACAATCTTAACAAAAACTTATTTGAGGCAGTTCCGATCTTTGTAGACAGCATTGGCAACTTTATTCTGTTGAACTGGCAGTATATATACAAAGGAACAATTCGCGACTTCTATCCTCCACATTCCTATACACCTTTTTCTCCCAATGGATTTCAAGTGTACATAGAATCTCTTGCACATCTAAGCCTTGAGGAACAAGACAGAATTATTCAATCCGTTGGTACTAGAATTGAGCCAAGATTATTTCACCAGTATTTCGATTTTGCTTTTTTAGCACTCCATGGACCTTACGGAGAAGATGGAAACATTCAGGGAATTTTGGAATGGTACAATATGCCTTACAGCGGATCGGGAATTCTTCCCTCTGCCATTGGAATCAGTAAATCCGTTCAACAAGAATTGTTAAAAAATGCAGGGTTCAAAAGACCAAAAAATTTCAGACTTTCGAAAAAAGAATGGTTCTCTAATTCTGATAAAGAACGACTACTTCATCATTATAAAAACGAGCTAGGACTTCCTTTTGTACTAAAAGCTCCCAATCAAGGATCTTCTATTGGTATCAGCATCATATCTGAAACAGATTTGAAAAATTTTATCTATGCTGTCAACAAGGCTTTTTTTATACAACAAATAGAAAAATCAGATTGGGATTCATTTACCTATCACGAAAAAGTCAATTTTCTACGTACCCTCACCGATATTCGTGAAGGGATCGGAATGCCTGTGATGGCAAACGACCGACAGATCAATCATCCCGAAGAATTGATGCACTATATCGACGAACAGTTTCGACAAAGTGAAATGACGGTATACCTTGAAAGTCTGGACAACGAAGAAGAGATTTTGATTGAATCGTTTATCAAAGGAAAAGAATTTTCCTGCATAGTTATTCAGGATGAAAAGGGAAATCCAATTGCGCTCCCTCCTACGGAGATTGTAAAAGGAAATAATTTCTTTGATTATCGTTCCAAATACCTGCCTGGAATGTCCCGTAAAGTAACTCCGATTGGTTTACCTCTTGACCAGATTGATAAAATAAGAAACGAATGTGAGCGATTGTATAAGGAATTAAATTTCAATGCTTATGCACGCCTGGATGGTTTCATTACTCCAGGCTGGGAGATATTTCTGAATGACCCTAATACCACTTCCGGCATGTTGCCTTCATCGTTTTTTTTCCATCAGGC
>DATHPH010000427.1:0-1837 GCA_035484095.1 Cytophagaceae bacterium
CCGCATCCTACAAAACCTTAAAAGGAGGTTTTGTTTTTCATTTTATAATATCGTAATATTGCAATATATAAATATATTAAATGGGCGTAACCAAAACAGCGGGATTTTCTGAGTTGCAAAATAAACGTGCTGTCATCTTTAAGGCATTGGGTCATCCTGCCAGGATAGCCATTATTGATATGTTGATCAAAAGACAAGGTTGTATCTGTAACGATATGGTGGAAGAATTGCCTTTATCACAAGCGACAATTTCTCAACATCTGAGAGCACTAAAAGAAATTGGAATCATTAAAGGGGAGGTGGAAGGCACCAGTATTTGTTATTGTATTAATGAGGTTGTATGGAAGGACATTGAAACTGACTTAAGCCATTTATTCGGCTCTTACCAGAAAGGTAGTGATGAATGCTGTTAATTTTTTTACTTAGGAGGAACATTACCATGATTAAGAAAATTACTTTCCTCTGGTTTATAATTTTTTCACTAACAGGAACAATACAGGCTCAAACTCTTACCTTTTATGGGTTGTTTCCTGTATACAATCAAACCGGTCGTATCTACAAAAAATTAGATTATAGCATCTTCCTTTTTGCAGCCCTTAATACGTTCAATCAGAAAATTGGAGGAACAGATTATCCTTCGAAGTATTTCCTTTTGTATGATGAAAATGCGTTGATTTATAATTTATCCAAACAATTTTCAGTGGCGGCCAGTTATACCTATCAGCGCACAGATGTTTTTCTTAACTCTTATGTAAACGAACATCGGATATGGGAACAAGTTGCTTTTAAACACTTTATAAGAAAAGCTACCCTAAAACATCGTTTGCGTTTTGACGAACGTTTTATTCAAGACAGGACGAATAACACGTATCCGCTTTCACATCGTTTACGCTATTTGATCGGAGCCGATTTACCGCTTTCAGATAAGTATTACCTTACTGGCTACAATGAATTTTTCTTTACTACTTCTTCTCCTAGAAATGCTTTTTATGGGGAAGATTGGGCATACATTGGGATTGGACTAAAAACAAAGATGGGTAAATTTGAAGCAGGCCCCATTCATATTACCTGGGTACGTTACCCGGCACAAGACAGAATGAATTTATGGTATTTACAATTAAGTTGGATGACCACTATAAACCTAACAAAAGACAATAACAAACAATAAAAATGAAAAAATACCTATCGGAATTTATCGGCACCTTTTTCCTCGTATTTTGTGGGACGGGAGCCATTATTATCAATGAAACAAGCAACGGTGCCATTACCCATTTAGGAATTGCACTGTCTTTTGGTTTGATCGTAACCATTATGATCTACAGCATTGGAGAGGTTTCGGGTGCTCATATAAATCCTGCGGTAAGTTTTGCATTCTTGATGGAAAAGCAACTTACACTGTCCGAGTTTTTAAAATACATTGTAAGTCAAACAATTGGAGCAATTTCGGCCAGCATAAGCCTTAAGTTTCTATTCCCGCAATCATCAAATTTAGGAGCCACTGTTCCTGCAGGTTCAGAGATGCAATCCTTTGTTCTGGAAATTGTATTGGCAGCAATGCTCATGTTCGTTGTTGGTCGAGTGGCCACACCGAAAAACAACCTGGCAGGAATCATTATTGGTTCCGTGATTGCTTTGGAAGCACTTTTTGCCGGACCAATTACAGGAGCTTCTATGAATCCGGCTCGTTCGTTTGCACCCGTATTCGTTTCAGGACATAATCTACATTCTGTTTGGATTTATTTAACGGCACCCTTTATAGGTACTTTTCTTGGGATGAAATTGTCGAACTATTTGAGGTAATTAAGTTACGAGTACTTTGATAGCTAGATTATTAATA
>DATHPH010000428.1:0-3629 GCA_035484095.1 Cytophagaceae bacterium
CATTAAGTTTTCTAGTTGGATTTAACAGCTTTATTAATTCTTTTAATTGACCATATAGTTCATCAAAAACTACAATCTGACTATTTTCTCTCAAGAGAGAACTTAAAGCGGTTTTATCATTTTCTGAATTTAGCCTATAAAAAATTGGCTTGTACGTATTGTAAAATTCTTTAGATTTATTTCTGTTTAAGTATGTATTTAACATTTTATAAAAATTATGTGATAAGTTTAATATTATTATATTTTGTAAACGGCAATGAAATATATTTTGTTATGAAATAATGCATATTTTAAAAATAATAATCAAATTAGCAAAATATTAAGAGCAAATTAACCTTATATTTTCTTTTAAATTGAAATTATGGACGCTGAAAAAATCAAAATCCTCTACATTGATGATGAAATAAATAATCTTGCTGCCTTTAAAGCCAATTTCAGGAGAATATATGACGTTTACACCGCGGAATCTGCTGCAGAAGGACGAAAAATATTAGAGTCAAACGAAATTGCTATCATAATAACAGATCAGCGGATGCCGGAAATGACTGGTGTGGAATTTTTGGAATCCATTGTAAACGAGTTCCCAAATCCGATTCGTATTCTTCTGACTGGCTATACAGATCATCAGGCTTTGATTGATGCTGTCAATAAAGGTCAGATATACAGATATATAAATAAACCTTGGAATGAAGAAGAATTAAAGATGTTTATTAACCAGGCGTATGAAGTATATTTTTTAAAAAAGGAAAACATTGAATTGACGAAAAGTTTACTTCAGGCAAATAAACAACTGGAGTTTATGTTACGTCAAAAGCTTCTTTCATAAAAATTAAGGTGGAATTCTTTTTTTAATTATTTATTTTAGGAAACTATATACAAAACCAATTCGTATATTTACTATTATTGTATAGAATTATACTTTTTAAGACAATTTTACCATTATTTTAATAAGTGGAGAGAATTTATATTCTTTATATTGATGATGAGATTAATAATCTGAATTCCTTTAAAGCGAAGTTTAGAATGGATTATTCTATCTATTTGGCTAATAATGTAAAAGAGGCTTATCAGATTTTAACAAACAATCCGCAAATTCAACTGATTATTTCAGATCAACGAATGCCTGATATGCTTGGGGTAGATTTTTTTGAGTCAATTCTGCATAAGTTTCCAGAGCCAGTTCGCATACTTTTAACCGGGTACTCTGATATTGCTTCTATTATTGATGCGATTAATAAGGGTCAGGTGTTTCGGTACCTGGAAAAACCCTGGAATGAATATGAAATGAAAATGGCCATTGAAAATGCTTTTCAATTTTATTTTATTAATCGTCAGCTAAGAAGTAAAAATGAAGAACTGCATAAAAGGAATGAGGAGCTCAATCGTTTTGCTTACAGTGCTTCGCATGATTTGAAGGCTCCTGTTAAATCAATGCTTGGCTTATTGAAATTGGCACAAAGAGAAAAGAAAGTTGAAAATAATTTAGTAGATCTATTTGAGAGCAGTGTAAAAAAATTAGATTATTTTATTAACAACATTATCGATTACTATAAAAATACACGTTCTGAAAAAATATTGAACGAAATTGATTTTAATAAAATTATTCAAGAGTCAATATCCCTTATTGAAGATTCTCAAAATAGTTACGTCAAAGATATAAATTTCAAAATCTCCATTGTTCAAGAGGTGCCTTTCATGAACGATGAATTCAGGATGAGTATATTGATAAGTTATCTTTTGTCGAATGCAATCAAATATCAGAAAAAAAACGAAATCAATAAAGAAATTTCAATACTGATTAACGTGTCGGCTAAAATTGTTAAACTTTCTATCCGGGATAATGGAATTGGCATCCCTTCAAAATACCAGGACAGTATTTACAAAATGTTTTTTCGGGCTACCACACAAAGCAGTGGATCGGGTATTGGTCTCTACATTGTGAAGGAAACTCTGGAAAAGTTAAATGGGAAAATAGAATTATTTTCGGAAGAAGGGGAGGGTACCTGTTTTGAATTGGAAATTCCAAATGAAATGACAAAATCGTTAATTTCGAAATAGAACGTTTTTTAATATAGCCTATTATGCTGAAGTGAAATTTTTCAACTTTACTTTTTGTCTCTTATTTGATCGTTATTGGTATAAATTTAACCTCATTTATTACGTAGACTGTGTAAAATTGCCTTTTTTGTATATTTTTGATTATGCTGGCAATTGATTTAGAAAAAGAGAATAAGGAAATAATAAACAGGTACAGGAAATTATTAAAACTGGCTAAACCTGTACTGAAAGATGGAGATGCCAAAATTATTAAAAAGGCTTTTTATACTTCTTTGCAGGCGCACAAAGACATGCGCCGCAAATCAGGTGAACCTTACATTTATCATCCCCTTGCCGTTGCTCAAATAGCTGTTGAAGAAATAGGGTTGGGTACTACCTCGATTATTGCAGCATTGCTTCACGATGTAGTAGAAGATACCCATTTGGAACTTGAGGACATCCAAAGGGATTTTGGTGCCAAAGTCGCTTCTATCATTGATGGGCTTACTAAAATTTCGGGTGTATTCGAACATGGAAGCTCACAGCAGGCGGAAAACTTCCGTAAAATGGTACTTACGCTTTCGGATGATGTCAGGGTAGTATTGATTAAGCTCGCCGACAGACTTCATAATATGCGCACGCTTGATAGCATGCCGAGAGAAAAGCAATTAAAGATAGCTTCTGAAACCATTTATCTTTATGCACCCCTGGCCCACCGTTTAGGTTTGTATGCTATCAAAAGTGAACTGGAAGATTTATACCTGAAATATACAGACACCGAAAAATATTTTGAAATTGCAGGGAAAATAAAACAAACAAAATCCGCTCGCGATAAGTTTATAAAGGATTTTATTGCTCCTATCAAAGATAATCTTGAGAAGGCAGAGCTTCAGTTTGAAATCAAAGGAAGGCCCAAATCTATTTTTTCTATTTGGAATAAAATGAAAGGACATACTCCTTTTGAAGAAATCTATGACCTTTTCGCTATAAGAGTTATTTTAGATTCTAAACCCGAAAATGAAAAAGCAGATTGTTGGAAAGTTTATTCCATTATTACCGATACATACAAACCCAATCCAGACAGGCTCCGCGATTGGGTAAGTACTCCTAAAGCCAATGGATACGAATCTCTGCACACTACGGTAATGTCCAATACAGGCCAATGGGTAGAGGTGCAGATTCGGACCGAACGGATGGATCAGATTGCTGAAAAAGGGTATGCGGCTCATTGGAAATACAAGGAAACCGGTAACGTTTCTAAAGAAGCTGGGTTAGAATCATGGTTGTCAAAGGTCCGCGAAATCATTGAGCAAAATGATTCATCCGCATTGGACTTCATGGTCGATTTTCGTCAGAATTTTTTCAACGAAGAGGTATATGTGTTTACGCCAAAAGGAGAATTGAAAATATTGCCTCATGGTTCTACCGCTTTGGATTTTGCATTTGAAATTCATTCTCAAATTGGTTCACACTGTTTAGGGGCTAAAGTAAATCAAAAACTTGTCCCTCTTAGTTATATTGTGAAAAATGGAGATCAGATAGAAATTCTTACCTCCAGTAAACAAAAGCCAAGCGAAGACTGGCTGAAGTTT
>DATHPH010000429.1:0-2546 GCA_035484095.1 Cytophagaceae bacterium
ACTTAAAAGAAGAAAATAATTGGTATCCTGATATAGAAACCTTGCGAAAAGAAGATCTTTCAAAGGTAAAAATCATGTGGTTGAATTATCCGCACATGCCTACTGGAACTCCCCCTAAAAAGGAAATTTTTGAACAGCTCATTTCTTTTGCCAAAGAAAAAAACATTCTTCTTTGTCACGACAACCCCTACAGCTTGGTATTGCCTCATAATAATCCTATGAGCATCCTTTCCATTTCAGGCGCAATGGATGTTGCAATCGAACTTAATTCGATGAGCAAATCACACAATATGGCCGGATGGAGAATAGGCATGATGATGGGTAAATCAGAATATCTGAATGCTGCCGTAACCGTAAAAAGCAATATGGACTCTGGCATGTTTCAAGCTTTGCAGCAAGCAGCAATTAAAGCGTTGAATAGTTCGGACGAATGGCATGAAAAACGAAACGCTATCTATTCTGAAAGACGTGAATGGGTATATAAAATTTTGGATTTACTAGGATTCGAATACAGCAAAGAGCAAGTTGGATTATTTGTCTGGGCAAAACCAAAAAAGGCCTCAGGTAACATTCCTGATATAGCGGCTTACATAGACAAAATTCTATACAAAACATTTATATTTTTTACGCCCGGGGAAATTTTTGGATCCAACGGTAAAAAATTTATGCGCCTTTCGCTTTGTGTTCCGGCTGATAAAATGAAAGAGGCTTACGAACGGTTAGAAAAAGTAAAAAACGAATTATAATTACCTAAAATCTCCAGGAAAACCTTGGAGATTTTTTCATCTTATAGAATTATAAAAATAATCTGAAAACGCATTATAATATTCCAGGCTCTCTTTCATTTCGTCCATTCCAACCGGTATGTTATAATTCGCCCTTCCTACTTCTTCCAATAAAGAAAAAAGCACTTCCGAATTTTCGTTCTTTTTATCTTGCAAGGTAAGAGGTATAATTGAATCAATATCTTTTAAAGGAATTTCCGGTTTCCCATATACTGAAACAAGATAGGAAGAAATCTGTTGTAGATTTTCCATTGTAATAAATCCTCTTTTTGCGGAAATAAAACTTTCGCAAATCATCCCAATAGCGATAGCTTCTCCGTGAAGTAATTTTTTATTGGACCTCAAATAAAAACTTTCGATTGCATGACCAAGCGTATGCCCAAAATTCAATATTTTTCTCAACCCTTTTTCATGCGGATCTGTTTCCGTAACGTTTGATTTAATTGCAACAGAATGCGTCGCTAAATCATTCCAATCCTGCTCATCAAAAGATTTTGAAGATATAATATCCCATTTATTTTTATCAGCTATCAGACAATGTTTAATAATTTCAGCGAATCCGGAACGAAGTTCGCGATCAGAAAGAGTGGATAGAAAATGGGTATCTATCAATACAGCTTGGGGTTTATTAAAAACACCAATATGATTTTTAAAAACAGCACCATTTTTTTCAGTAAAATCCACTCCTAGTTTCCCGCCTACGCTCGCATCCACCTGAGAGAGCAAAGTGGTAGGAATTTGAACGAAATCAATACCGCGTTTATAAGTAGAAGCACAAAAACCTCCCATATCTCCAATGACACCACCACCTAAATTAATAACAAGTGCTTTTCTGTCCAATTCGGCTTTTGTCATATACTCCCAAATTTTCTGGCAAGTATCCAACGTTTTCGCCTCTTCTCCTGCCGGAATCTGAATATAAATTCCTTTTCCTATCACTGCTTCTCGAATAAGCGGATAACAATATTGGTAGGTATTTTCGTCTGTGATTACACAAAGTTTAGAGTAAGAATTCTGAGCAAGAAAATGTTGCAGTTCTTGTTCGATATTCTGAGTGATAACAACGTTACTATTTGACATAATTCAAAATTTATGTACTACAAAAATACTCTAAATCCCATAAACAAAAAACGGGGTTGTTAACCCCGTTTTCATAACATTCCTATAAAATCAAGAAAAGAACTATGCTTTTGACTCTACGGTCTTCATGATTTCTGTTTGTTTACGAATAGACTCTTCGTGAATGATTTTGTAAATTTCAATTACAAATTCAGTATTCAAGTTCATTTTTTTAGCTTGCTCTGATCTGTTTTTCATGATATCGTCCCAACGTTTCACCTGATAGGTAGTCACGTTGTTTTCTTTTTTGTATTCTCCTATTTTTTCTACAATAGCCATACGAGCCGCCAACGTTTCCAACACTTCTCTGTCTATGTTATCAATCTTCCTTCTTAGTTCATCCAACTGATCGTTGAACAATTGATCACTCGATGAATCCTGACGGATTTTAAGTTCGGAAAGAATTTCGCTCAATCTTTCAGGCGTTACTTGTTGCTCCGCATCGCTCCATGCTTTTTCAGGATTGATATGCGTTTCAATCATCAAGCCATCAAAATTCAAGTCCATAGCTTTTTGAGATATTTCGAAAATCAAGTCACGCTTTCCTGCTATATGCGAAGGGTCACAAATAATTGGAATTTGCGGAGCCACTCTTCTCAATTCAATAGGGATAGACCAAATTGGTTGATTACGGTATTTTGT
>DATHPH010000430.1:0-5492 GCA_035484095.1 Cytophagaceae bacterium
TTCTTTCTGTCAATTTATGATTAACATTTATACGGATGGATCTTCACGTGGAAATCCGGGGCCTGGGGGATATGGAGTGGTACTTACCTATAAGCAGCATAGGAAAGAAATGAGTGAAGGTTTTCGGAAAACTACCAATAATCGTATGGAGCTTCTGGCGGTAATTGTTGGATTGGAAACGCTTAAAGAATCCGGTCGGGAAGTAACAATTTATTCTGACTCAAAATATGTAGTAGATTCTGTAGAAAAAGGCTGGATTTGGGATTGGGAAAAGAAAAATTTTAAGGATCGGAAAAACGAAGATCTTTGGCGCAGATTTATATACATATATAAGAAGCATAAGGTAAAATTTATTTGGCTCAAGGGACACGCCGGTCATCCTGAAAATGAAAATTGTGATCGAATGGCAGTAAAAGCAGCAATGAGCACTGTCTTAAAAACTGATTTTGGATACGAAAGCGAAGAAAGAAATTAATACCTTTTTAATTGGTTTCGTCACTATTTCCTAAGTCACTACAGCAAGGTCCTTCGTGCACTTTTTCAATCCATTCATGGAGCGCTATTTTTTCCTGGGTTATTATTTCTAAACACCAATCACAGGTTGAGCCATTTTCTTTAAATCCTTTTCCGCCACATTGTGGGCAAATATATCCGCAGGTGCTCATTGTTGTGTCCTATCGATTAATAATGGTTGTAATTTAAGAAATTTAAAGGGTTAACAAATTTAGTACTAATACGTATTATGATTTTATGTAATAAGGGATTGTTTTGGTGAGTGAGATTTTTAAGTTTTGGGTTAGCTGATATAGTGATAGAATGAATATTAAATTGTCTTTTATATAGAATGCTATTTTAAATAAAAGAACTTATTGCACTATTCTAAGTTGTGTTTTTTAGTTCAGTTAAATGGGCTAAATTTGTAATCACTTACTTATGATAGCAAGTATAAAACAAAGTAGGTAAGTGGAAAAATTGACTATAATATAATTTTTTCGATATACAAAAATCAGATATTATGAAATATTTAACATTAAGCAGAGAAGAATTAAAAGAGTTAATTAAGCTTAAAAAGAGTATTTTTTTGGGTTATCTAATTGCTTTCAGTATTATTTTAATAGTATCTTATTTTATTTCAGATAGTATTTTAACGGATAAAAATGGAATCAGCCCTATGGCAATTGTCTTTTTATTAACAATTTCATATTTGGTTATTTTCTTTTATTCTAACAGGAGTTATTTTCTTGATCTCTTGAAAAAGGAAAAAAGGGTTTACAAAGGGGTTCTTTCAAGCAAAACTATTAAGTCAAAAGAACATACTAGATACCATTTCAATATGGACGGAAACATTTTTATAGTAGACAAAGAAACGTTTGACAGATTTAGTGAAGGTGATATTGTTGAATTTCACATGTCCAGTTTTACGAGACATCTGTTTAAAGTTGAAAAAGTGAATGAAGCTTATTAGGTCAAAATATCCTGGCCTTCGTTTGTCATAATAATCCCTTTTTATAAAGTATGAAGGTTGGTTTCAGACTTTATAACCGTACAACTCCTTCAAAGACTTTTGTAGCAGGACCTATCAGAAATATATCATAAAAATTTTCGTTTTGCTTTTTGAACGAAATGCTTAATTCTCCTCCCAAGGTATTGATGCGAACCGGGCTTAGCATGCCAGAATACGATGCTGCAATGGCAGATGCAGTTACGCCAGTCCCACAAGAATAAGTTTCATCTTCAACACCTCTTTCATAAGTTCTGACATAAAGAACGTCGTCTTTTGTTTCAGTAAAATTTACGTTGGTTCCTTTTTCTTTGAACCGATCGTTGTATCTTATTTTGCGACCTTCTTCAAAAACCTGAAAATCGTTTATGTTAGACACAGTTTTTACATAATGAGGTGAACCTGTATTCAAGTAGAAATGATCTTTGTTATGTTCTATTTGTGTTACATCAATCATTCTTAAATGTACAAGACCTTTTTCAAGATAAGCATCGTGCACCCCGTCCACCGCAAGAAATCTTGTGTGGTCTCCTATTACTCCTAAATCATGGGCAAACTGGACAATACATCGTCCGCCATTGCCACACATGGAACTTTCATTTCCATCTGAGTTAAAATAGACCATTTTGAAATCATACCCTGATTCATTTTCCAACAGAATAAATCCATCCGCTCCAATGCCAAAACGGCGGTGGCAAAGCTTTGCTACCAAAGAAGTATTGCTGATATCAAATGATTTTGTTCTGTTATCGACCATTACAAAATCATTGCCTGTACCTTGGTATTTATAAAATTTCAGTTCCATATAAAGCTTAAAACAAAAGGCGCACGACTGTTATACAATCATACGCCTTTGAAAGTTCCTTCTTGTTATTTGTTAATAGAATTTATAACGATCATCGGTTACACCTGCAAGTTTTTTAATCGCTTCGTCTACTTGGTAATCATCTGCACCGGCACGTTGTGTTTCTTTTTGAGTTTTGGATTGGTTATAATCGGCTACTTCTGCTGCCGGTTGAATTTTCACAAGTTCTAGCATAACCACTCCTGTTTCTCCTTTGAATGGAGCAATTTTCTTACCCGGTTTTGAACCAAACGCTTTTCCGGTTGCAACCGGATCATATCCTATAGATCCAATGGAGGAAGAGTTAAAACTGACATCCTGAGCAGTATTGGCGATGGCCTGTGTACCGTAAGAGGAAGCGATTTTGTCAAAGGTACCACTTAATTTACTTAGCTTATCAAGGATTTGATCTCCTTTTATCTCATTTTTCACTTTAGAGGTAACATCATTTCTGACATCGTCAACCGAGGCGGTACCTTCTTCCCTTTTTCCGATAAGCATTGCTACTACATACTGACCCTCTAATGTAAAGACAGTTGAAACAGAGCCAACGCTTGCTTCGTTGTAGGCCCATTTTATGATTTCACGTGCCGAGGTCACGCCTGTCAGGGTGCGATCATTTTTGCCTGCGTTTGGAAAAGTATTAAGTTTCAGTGTAGGATCTTTTTTTGCTTCCGCTACAAACGATTGCGTGTCTTTAGCAGCCGAAGCAAAAGCAGAGGCTTTGTTGTAAAGAAGGTCTTTCGTTGCATCCAGCGCAACGATTTCTTTCTCTACAGAACCAACTAAATATTTCTTATTGGTTTTAGGTTCTGTAATTTTTATGATGTGGAACCCAAACTGAGTTTCAACGAGAGAAGGAAGTAATCCTTTTCCATTGAATTTGAAACATGCCTCTTCAAAAGGTTTTACCATTTGTCCGCTGTTGCTAAACCATCCTAAATCACCACCACGGCTGGATGTTCCATCCGTGCCGTATTGTTTCGCCATCTCCTCAAAGGAAGCTCCTCCTTTTATTTTAGCAAGTATTTCGTTCGCTTTTTTTCTTGCGCCTTCTTTATCGCCGTTGTCTATTCTAAAAAGAATATGACTTGCTTTCAAAGAATAGAGTGAATCGTTTTTAGTACCAAGTATTTTAAAGATGGCATACTTCCCAATATTTAAAAATGGTCCATAAACAGAATCTTTGGTTAGTGTGCCAAACGATTTCAGGTCTTCCGGCAATTCACCTATGTTCATATACTTTGGATCAGAAGGAACATCCGAATTGCCTCGAATGAATACAGAATCATTGTCGGTCGTTTTAAAATTAACGGTCAAATCACGTACTTCATTCTTGATGGTAGCACTATCTTCAGAGGACGGGACAAAATTAAAAATGACATATTCAAGTGATCGGCCTGCTTCTACTTTGTATTTATCTTTATTCTTTTTAATGTAATCTTCCAGTTGGTCATCGTTTACTGTAACAGAAGAATCAGGAACAGTGGTATAAGGTACGAAAACATATTTGATCTCTGCTTTGTCGTTTTGCTCGGTGTATATTCTTTTAGCTTCTTCTTTTGTGATGTATTCCGATTTTTTGAAAAGGTTCAGATACTTTTCGCGGCATCTTATTTCAGGAAGTTTTTTTTCTATGATCTTCCATTTTTCCTGAATATTGGGTTGTACTTTATCAAAATTCTCAAGAAAGCTTACCACTGTATTTTTATCAAAACCTTGCTCATTACCACCAAAAGCACTCATAATTTGAGGATGGATGAATTTCCCGGTAACCATGTCAATTTGCTCTTCCGGAGTGACCACGATGCCGAGTTTTTCAAACTCGGGTTTGTAAGCAAAACGTGTGATTAATTCATTCCATGCCTGGTATTCTATGTTAGGTCTCTCGTTTTCACCTACCGACTTGTCCGTTTGCGTTTGATATTCTTGCTCTGTAGTAGCTACTGCATATTGGTATTGAGGTAAGGATATATTTTCGCCATTTATTTTCCCCACCCGGTCCTTTCCTATATTAAAAATAGAATTATTGCTCATGATGTCACCACCGAGCATAAAAAGTATAAGTGCTACTGCAATCACCCCAGCGATGATTCCAGATTTTTCATTGATTTTGTTAATTAAAGCCATCTTTTTTATTTTAAAAGGTCCGCAAAATAATTATATTAAAGATTAAAAACAAAGAGATTCCCAAAAGCCTTTCAAAAAGCTCTTTTGTGACTATAAATCAATTGATTACATCTTGTATTTCTTCTTTTTTTGTGGAGTGAAAGTCTTCACTTTATTTTCAGTATTTTGCTCAGGTTCACGTGGTCGTTTTTTCCTTCTTGCCTGGTACCAAAGCAAACTTCCTATTGCCATCATAAATAACCAATAGCTGGCGGCAAAGCCCACCATCATAGCTTGGTGCAGTCCGATGAGCATAAACAGCACGGCGAAAGAAAATAGTAGTGTATCGAATAATTTCATATCTTTTTACTGAATGGTGGTGGTTCCTGAAGGATGCAGAATTTTATATTTTGAAAAATCCTGGGTAGCATCTAAGCCTTTTCCATAGAGTACATCGGTTTTGGTGGTAATGATGACTTGCTTGTCTTCTTCCACTAAAACCCTTTGTTCTGCAGGCATCCAAAAAAGTTCTTCTGTATTTAATCGTTTTTCTTCCGCAAGATTTTTAATGATAACGTTTCCTGAAACCATATATTTATTAGCGTCCCTATAAAAGCGGGCAAAATTTGAGGTAAGTGTTGAGGTAATTTTACCATTTTCATAAAATTCAACCAACACTCCCTTTGGAAACTCCCGGTTTCCATTTTGCAAGGCCAATTGTTTGGAACTGATTAGTCGTACCTTTGTTTCAGCTTCATCGCTGTATATCGTTTCCATGGTATCTAATTCCATCAAAGGTCCTTCGTATGGTTTCATTTCTTCCATTGTTTTTGTATTGTTGAAACAACCGGACAGTATGACCAAAAATGCAAAAATGGAAATGAATTTAAAGGGATGCTTAGGGAAGCGAAATTTATGATCTGTGTGGAGTAAGAACATAAGATTTAAACGAGATAAGAATATCGCTAATAAATTTTTCTCTTAGTAAACCATTTTTCATTGATGGTTATTCCAAGGGATGCTTTAATATATTGTTCT
>DATHPH010000431.1:0-4916 GCA_035484095.1 Cytophagaceae bacterium
TGGCTTCTATCATCATTAGGGTTGAGTTCCCTGAACCTATCTCTATAATTCTTCGTGGAGCAAGCCATCGGATTAAAGAATATAGATAATCGGAATCACCAGAATTAAAAGCGCCATTATTATAGTAATAAACCGGAGGTGTTGTTCCTCTTTTATTTTTTTCTATTTCGAGGAGTTCGTTTTGGTAATGGAATGAAGTAAGTAAGTTGATTTGGGTTTTAATGTTTAAATCAATTGCTTTTAAAGATCGTTCTTTGTCCAATGGTATTTTAAACCGGGTATAGTCAATATAAGGTTCAAAATAATGATCAACTACAGGATGTACTCCAACTTTTAGAAGTATTTTTTCAGTGAACGGCAATTTGTTTAATCCCCAGAACTTTACAATCCGAAACCACACAGATCCTAAGAGGGTAAGGGGGGACAATAGTATGTCAAATAATCTAGAAAAAATACGAAGAAAATTTAATATTTTATGCATTCATTAATCATTTTAATATTCTTTCTTTTAACGATTTTATACTGGAAAAAAAGGTTTTTATCAAACCTTTTGTCCCTTCTGTATTTACATATATAGTATTGTGTTCAGGAGCTATTTCATTTTGTTCTCTTGTTTTTGTATAATAATATACGGCAAGCGATTTTCTTGATACGCCTTCAGGTGTATAGAGTGGTTTTGGATGTCCATGATAGGAAACTTCATTGGTTTCAAAAATTACCAATCTGTTAAACAATGGGGCAATGTATTCTATTTGTTGTTTTTTATTCATGTCCCATAATTCAAGATAACCCTTGTACTCTGCTTTCCAGTCCTTATTCATGTATACAATAGCATTCATTCTTCTGTGGGTCTTATTTTTTTCATGTAGATTAAAGTCGACGTGAACGTTTAAAAAAGCTCCTTTTATTGATTGATGTAAACCTCCTCCAAACAATTCCTTATCTCCCATTAATTCTTTAATACCAGTAATTTCTGATAATAGATTTAAAAAATAAGGACTATTAAGTTCATCAAAAATATTTTGAAGATTGATGTACTCTTGCCCAAATTTTGTCTTTGTAAATTTATTTTTTTGATGAATATAAGTGGTACCATCCCATTCACCAGCTGATATAGGTGGATATTCCTTTAAAATCTCCTCCGCTTTGTCTGAATTCAGAAAACCATCGTATACTAAATACTTAAAAGGCTTTTCGGAATTGTTCCATTCTTCTTTAAGCTGATTTATATTACTTAATAAAGCATCGTAATTTATATATTTCATATTACATAAAGAGTTTACTTTATAAATTTAAGAATATTTTTGTTAAGTTATGACAGTTACCTTGTTCTCTAAGTATTTTATCAATGTTTTTTCTACTATTTCCAGAAATATTCAAACATAATTCCGGTTGTGTAGATAATTTATACATAGCTTCTGCCATAGCTTCCGGCTGATGATTGGGTACCAATAAACCAGAAATATTATTTTCAAATAATTCCTTAGGTCCGCCACAATCGGAAGCAATAAGAGGAAGTCCAAATTTTAACGCTTCAAAACAAGAAAAAGAAAACGATTCTGAATAAGAAAAATTCAGAACTGCATCATTTTGTTTCATTGTAGCCTCCACGTCCGAAACAAATCCTTCAAAATAGATTTTATTCTGAAGACCCAAAGTGACAACAAGTGCTTTCAGTTCATTCAGATAGGTTTCATTCGAGGTCTTATTCATTGTACCACCGGCAAAGGTAAGCGTTACATTGTTATTTTTTTGCAGAAGAATAGAAAATGCCTTGATTGCAAGTTCCTGACCTTTCCCCTTTGTGAAATTAGACAAATATAAAAATCGGAAGGGTCGTTCCGGGTTGTAATGAAATTTATATTCTGCGTGTTTGTTTTTTTTTTCTATAATGTCATAGACCACGGTAACACAAGGTGAATTGTTATATGCTTCCTTTACCGCAAAGGAAACAGCTATCAGCTTGTCAGAAAAACACAAATGTATTTTCCTGAACAATCTGTACAAAACTCCAGGGTATGAGGCGGGCATTAGCCTAAGATGGGTCACTAAGGGGATATTTAATTGGAATAAATATTTTGTTATATAAAGCGTCATATTATAGAGGTCATTACTATGAAGGATATCTACTTTTTCTCTTTGTGCTATTTTTTTTATTCTCCATGCATTGTAAAATAAAAAAGGGAAATATAATATATTTTTTTTTACGCTCCTCCCTATCTCAACAAAAGGGATCTCATAAACTTTTATATTATCTTTTTCAAAATATTGAGTGCATTTACTACCAACTGGAAGTATTATTATAGATTCAATTATGGCAGCTTCGTGAATACAATAATCATAGAGAGCCTTGAAGCCTCCTGTATAACTCATTGCATTTTCAGTATGCAAAATCTTTAATCTTCTATTGCTTGGATCCATAGTTCAAGATTTTTGGTGTAAGAAAACGCTTCTGCTCTTAATCGACCTCTAAGAGAATAGGACTCTCTTAGTTTTTCATCACCGATTGTTCTTTCAACCAAATTGACCCAAATAGTAATTACTTCTTCAAGGGTGTCTTGTTTATCAAACATTGGCATTAATATCCCGTATTCAGTATATTCAGGTTTTCGGATTTCTTTTTTTGTAACATCAGTAGTCCCAGCAAGAATTTCCCTTGGTCCCCAAGGACAGTCAGTCGTAATTACTGGTGCTCCGCATATCATAGCTTCTACAAGTGAATTAGGAAAGCCCTCCGATGAAGAGGCCATCATAAAAAGAAGCGCCTTGGATAAATAACGATAAGGATTATTCTGCTCGCCCAGAAACACAATTTCACTTTCTTCGGGAGTTGCAGAGCCTTTATCAAAGGGTTTAAAATATTTTAGTCCAAGTTCAAGACATAAGTTCTTTAAAATTATTTCTTGCGGTCCACTACCAATAATGACAAACATTGTTTTTTCCCTCTCTTTCAACCGATGATATACTCTAATAAGTTTGTCTATCCCTTTTTCAATAGCCAATCTCCCAGAAAACAGTATGTAGGGTTTATTTGAAAATTTTTCTATAAACTCTTCATCCTCTTGCTGAGACAACTTAAGTATAGCATCAATATCGTAGGCATTATATATAACTTTTTGTTTTAATGGACTTAATTTGTAGTAAGTACTAAGCTCATAAATTATTCCATAATTCACTGTTACTATCTTATCTGCATATTTATACAAATAGGGGATTAAAAAAAAATTTCTAAACCAACCTAGTAATCCCTTTGTGGTTTCGTCATGTATTTTTGAACCACGGATACTTAGTATTACTTTTTCCTTTTTTTTGGAAAGGAGATTAATGTAATCGGCACCTTCAAGAAAACTTATGGAAATATCAATATTCTTTTCTCTTTTAATAGAAGTAACTTTTTGTATTCTTTTGATAAAATTAGCAGCTTTACCTACAATACTTGAGCTAGCTAAAATATCCAAATCAATTAATTCGCCCTTGAAATCATAAGCTACTCCCGCTTTCCTATTGAAGACCACAAGATAAATGTTGTAGCGAGATGATAAAGATTCGGAAAGTTTCGCAAAGGAGCGTTGAGCACCTCCGAAATCCATATTAGGTATTATCATTAAAACATTCATCCTAGTTGTTCCATTTGTCCCACCACATTATAAAACTCAGAGTACGCCACATTTTTTCAATATTATATTCCTGATTTCTTGCCGCATAAAAATTATATTTTTTCATTTCTCTCATTACTTCAGCTGTGTTTAATACCTCAATTTTGTTAAGTTTTTCTTCCGTAATATATTCACTGAAAAGATGATTTAAATCTTCATTAAACCATTGAAATATAGGAATCGAAAAGCCTTTTTTTGGCCGATCGTATAAATGACTAGGTATATAACGGGATAAGATCTTCTTTAGAATGTATTTATTGTTTCCATTCCTGATTTTATAATGAAGTGGAAGATTTAAAGAATACTCAACAATGCGGTGATCCAAAAAAGGTTCTCTACCTTCGATACTGTTATACATGGTAGCTCGGTCTACTTTTACAAGTAAATCATCGGGTAGATAATGAAGTAGATCCCATAACATCATTTTTTCTAAAAAAAATTTGGTATTTCCTTCGTATCGAGTACTTTTAAATTGACTTTCTTTAACAAGCAAGTATTTCAATTCCTCAGAAGATTGATTCGAAATACTTGTTTCATATAAACTTATGTCGTCTTGCGCAGAAAGCATATCGAGGTAAGTCAAAACTTTATGTTCCAGATTAAAAAGAATACTTTTGCGTAAGATACCCGATTGCTGCGTATATTTTATGGATGCCTGTTGAATTTTTTTTAACGTATAGGAAGTCGCATCCAGTTTTAGTTTTCTTTTGGCTATCTTCTCATAATGAGTATAGCCGCAAAATAATTCATCTCCCCCGTCTGCAGATAAAACAACTTTCACACCTTCCTTTCTACATATTTCCGAAATCAAGACAGTAGGAATCCCGGAAGAATCACTAAACGGCTCATCGTATATATCATAGAAATTATATAGATATTCTTTCGCTTTTTTTGCTTCCAGAATAAATTCATGGTGTCTGGAGCCTATGTATTTTGCCACCTCTTTCGCATAAACAGCTTCATTATAACGCGGGTTATCAAAACCAATAGTGAAAGTATTAATATTACCGTAGGATTTTTGTAAGATAGAGGAAACCAACGAACTATCTATTCCACCACTTAAGAAAATACCAACTGGAACATCAGAAACCATTCTGTATTGAAACGAAGATGTTAATAATTTCTCCAAATCATCCATTACTCTATCTTCATCATTATATTTAAAATCCGTATTTTCTATTTTATCAAATGGGTTCCAGTATTTTTTTTCATGAAATTCGCCTCCTTTATATAAAATATAATGTCCAGGTAGTACCTTTT
>DATHPH010000432.1:0-3365 GCA_035484095.1 Cytophagaceae bacterium
AAAAACAACATTAATGCTATCTCTGCCAACCTAATAACCAGAGATATAGACAAAATTGCAGAACCGACTGGCAACCTTTATGAATCGTTGGTAATAATAGCCAAAAGAGCCCGTCAATTATCAACAAAACAAAAAGAAGAACTTAATTCTAAACTTTCCGATTTCGCTTCTACCGTTGATAACCTGGAAGAAATATTTGAAAACAGAGAACAAATTGAAATTTCCAAACATTATGAGCGCATGCCTAAGGCTCCTACATTAGCACTGGAAGAATTCTTAGACGGTAAAATTATGTTTAGAAGAGCTGAGAATAACTAAATTCAACTATAACAATGCTCCGGAATAAAAAAATTCTAGTCGGAGTATGTGGCAGTATTGCTGCTTATAAATCGGCATTTCTTATTCGATTACTTATAAAAGCAGAAGCAGAAGTAAAAGTTGTCATGACTGCTTCTGCTTCTGCTTTTATTTCACCCCTGACGCTTTCAACCTTATCAAAAAATCCCGTTTTCTCTGAGTTTGTAAAAAACGAACAAGGTGAATGGAATAATCATGTTGAACTTGGCTTGTGGGCAGATGCAATTATTATTGCACCGACTAGTGCAAATACAGTTGGGAAGCTAGCCAACGGCATTTGCGACAATTTACTTTGTGCCGTATACTTATCTTCTAATTGTCCGGTTTTCCTCGCGCCCGCCATGGATCTTGACATGTACAAACACCCCTCCACCCAACTTAATTTATCCAAAATAAAATCATTTGGCAACCATATCATAGAAGCAGAAACAGGTGAATTGGCAAGTGGCTTAGAGGGAAAAGGCCGAATGGCGGAACCAGAAAACATTATAACGGCACTACAACAATACTTTTCGATTGATAAACAATTATCAGGGAAAAAAATTCTTATCACTGCAGGACCTACTCAAGAAGCCATTGACCCAGTTCGCTACATAAGCAACCATTCAACAGGAAAAATGGGTTACCAACTTGCTGAAGCAGCTGTCGAAATGGGAGCAGAGGTAACCCTCGTAAGTGGTCCATCTTCGCTGCCTCCACCATTCGGTGTAACTTTTATCCGGACAACCTCTGCGCAAGAAATGTACGAAGCAGTTGAAAAAACATTTCATGCAGCGGACATTATTATTCTTTCCGCGGCGGTAGCAGACTATACTCCCGTTGTCGTTTCCAATAAAAAAATCAAAAAAAAAGAAGAACAATTTAGTATAGAACTTACCAAAACTGTAGACATAGCAAAAGAGACAGGTAAACTAAAAAGCAGCCATCAAATAACCGTAGGTTTTGCCTTGGAAACAGACCATGAACTTGAAAATGCACAAGGAAAACTAATCTCTAAAAATTTAGATCTGATTGTTTTAAATTCACTTAATGATCAAGGTGCGGGGTTTGGTCATGATACGAATAAAATTACTATTCTTGATAAAAATAATAAAATTAGCCATTTTGAGTTAAAATCTAAAAAAGATGTGGCTACAGATATATTGGAGACAATCTATCTGTACTCGACAATCTAGGTTTAATAAAAATTATGAGCAAAAAATTTCTTATTCTACTTTTAGGATCTGTCCTTCTTTATCTTCCTGTTTGCGCTCAGGAGCTTGAATACAACGTTACGATAGATGCACGACAAACACCGGACTTACCCAAAAACATTACGGATGATATTAAAAATGCGATTTTAACTTTTGTCAATAGACGTTGGACCAACGACCAGTTTTCTCCTCAAGAAAGAATAAAAGTAAACCTGGTTATTACCTTATCAAAAGGTTCTGTACTTACCCAATACACAAGCATTGCGCAGATCCAATTTGTAAGACCTGTGTACGGTGCAACTTTTGAAACTGAAATAATTACCTTCATTGATCAAAACTTTGATTTCCAATATACTCAAGGACAACCTCTGGATTATAACGAAAACGTATACCTCTCCTATTTAGCCTCTCTTCTTTCCTTTTATTCCTACGTAGCCTTAGCACTCGACTATGATAGCTTTTCGAAAATGGGTGGTAGCCCTTACATCGAAAAAGCGTATGCTCTTGCCTACGTGGCTTATTCTGCCAGTCCTGCACCGATTGGGTCCAATACCGTGAATGGCTGGGAAACAAATGTTTTCAATAATCGAATGGCACTTATTACCAATCTCAACAATCAACAATTTGCACCGTTTCGTGAAGGGTTATATTTATACCATCGCCAAGGATTGGATAAATTCATTGAAAACCCGGATCTGGCACGAAAAAACATTTTGGAAGTACTAAAAAAAATAAAAATCACCCGACAGGCTGTTTCTGTCTCCATTTTAAATGGTAGTTTTTTTCTGGCAAAAAAACAGGAGCTTATACAGATTTTCTCAAAAGCTTCACCGGAAATGAAAACAGAAGTGGTCAATCTGCTTAAAGATGTTGACGCTGTAAATACAGATGCTTATTCAGCAATTTTAAAAAACTAAACACCGAATATTCACCTTTTATGACAAGCTTCGGGATTGGGGTCAAGAAATAAATTGTAAATTTTTATTTCCATTTTTGCGATTATATACCAATAAAATATTAAAAAACAGCACTTTAATTATTTTTCCTCCATAAAGACACTAGAAAAATAATTTGATGATTATTGGTTTTTAATATTTTAAACTTTACCTTTGCACTCCCCTTTTTTGGGAAGAGTATGCTTTATTAAGTATTAAAGAAAAGCAATAAAATGGATAGCATAAGTTATAAAACAACATTCCTTAACAAGGAAACTGCAAAGAAAGACTGGGTAGTAATTGATGCCGAAGGTCAGGTACTTGGTAGATTTGCAAGTCAAGTTGCAAAGATCATAAGAGGTAAAAACAAACCTGGTTTTACTCCTTTTGTAGATTGCGGTGATAATGTAATCATTATTAATGCTGATAAAATCAGGCTTACAGGTAAAAAACTTACCGATAAAATTTATACTACCCACACTGGTTATACAGGAGGGCAACGATTTGCTACACCGAAAGAAACCATGGCAAAACATCCCAAAAGAGTCATTGAATGGGCGGTATTTGGTATGTTGCCTAAAGGAAGGTTAGGCAGAACTCTATTTACAAATTTACATGTGTACACAGGTGTTGATCACCCACATGCAGGTCAGAACCCGAAAGTTGTTAAATTATAATATACTGATTAATGGAAATAATCAACGCATTAGGAAGAAGAAAAACATCGGTTGCCCGTATTTATGTTAAACCCGGCAAAGGTGATTTTACCATAAATGACAGGACTCTTAAAGAGTATTTCCCGTCGGAAATTCTTCAAACCATCATAAACCAACCATTGGCAGTATTGGCCGAAGTTGGCAAATACGATATTCAAGCGAAT
>DATHPH010000433.1:0-8653 GCA_035484095.1 Cytophagaceae bacterium
AATATGGTACCCTTACAGTATGAACTTTTCTTCTTCGTTTTAGGTGGTCAATTTACACCGGCACGGGGTGGTCAGTTTGGACCGGCACAGGGTGGTCACATTAAACCGGAGGAAGGTGGTCAATATCACCGGCACGTCCAATAGTAGCAGAACCTTCCAAAAGAGTTGAAATCTATTTCAAGTCGTCAATCACACTTCCTTTCAAATCGTATAGTTTCCAATTTCTGTCTTTGACGTTGACATTTTCCTGCTTAAGAAGTTCTATGAATTTTGTAACACCCAGCGGTTCATTCCCATTACCGTGAATCAGCACGAAACTTCCGTCATGAGGCTGCTCTCCTTTAGCCAGCCAGGCATCACTACCGATCGGAATTACACCAAAAGAAGTAATCTTAAGAAAAATAGACTGATCCGAAACAAGACCAGGAAATCTGAAAAATACAGAAGGAGTATATCCTTTCGATATCAATAAAACTTCATTTTTAAGTACCTCATCACTGATGTTGATATTCTTTTCCAGTAGAAAATTTTCGCTGAGCGGAAGTGTTTTGCTCGTTGGGTGTGTAAAAGTATGATTGACCCAGGTGATATCAATATCTCCCTTTTTATCCAGACTATCCAGCCAGGATAAATCTGCCAGATGCCTGGTAATCCACGTACCACTGACCGATAATGCAATGGGTACAGGCTTCTGCACTTTGTGAAACTCTTTAATCAGATCAAGAAATATGACCCTGTCCAATGGCTTACTCGAGGGACAAAGGTCAATGGTAAGGCTGATACCCATCTCCTGTGGGTAAGAATGGGTAATACCGGCGTCTTGAAGTTCTTTGGAATGTGCATCGGAATAGGCCAATGCCTTGACATAAGCTGTTTCCGGATACTTTTTTTGCAACTCCGACAGATTGGACTGGAGTGGTTTACTATCAGCGGCTTTTACCAGCATGGTGGTAAGGGTGGAAGAATTGACAACCAGATAATAGGCGATGCCATTATTTTTATATGACCGGAGTGTGAAATAGGTCGTGTTATTATTATCGGTATATTCCCCATAGGAAATTTTATAATCTGTTACCTGCGCATTGCCCTGAAAAATGCCCAGTAGTATGTTAAAGGCAATAATCAATGGTATTCGTTTTTTCATTTGATTCATAATTTTTTTTACCTTACAAATATGATAAAAAAGCATTTAGATTTTATAAATTTTATACGGAATTAAGTGATCTATAACTTCAGCACCATCATTAAATGGAGAGACAGGATAGAAAAATTACAAGTAGACAGTTTCATGATTCACAAGAAATATGATGCCGGAATAAAGAAAATCTTTACCGGATTAAGACTATATACTGAAAAAAATTAAATTCGCTTATGGCTTTTGATGAAAAATTAGTCGATAGAATCCGGGAATCTTTGGTTGATGCCAAAAAGGTCGAAGAGAAAAATATGTTTGGTGGTGTTTGCTTTATGGTGGATGGAAAGATGTGTATTGGTGTTGTAAAAGATGAAATGATGTGTCGGATTGATCCTGAAATGGATGCAATTGTGCTTGAAAAAAACGGGTGCCGAAAAATGGATTTTACCGGAAAACCAATGAAAGGCTATGTTTTCGTAGCGCACGAAGGGATGAAAACTAAGAAAGCATTTGAATATTGGGTAGACCTGTGCCTTGAGTTTAATTCAAAGGCAAAAGCAAGCAAGAAAAAACCAGGGAAAGGTTAATTAACCTCTAAGGTATTTTCGATAACCTCAAAAAAACTGTTAGCATAGAGTAGCACGATGGAAAGCAAGATTAATATACCTGTTGTCGAATTTCAATCGGCTGAAGAGTGGCGTATATGGTTATCAAAAAATTCTCAGGTTTCTACCGGCGTTTGGCTGAAAATATTTAAGAAAGATTCAAACGAAAAAACAATTACCTATGCCGAGGCGCTTGACGAATCTCTTTGTTATGGATGGATAGATGGCCAAAAGAAAAGTTTTGATACGAAGGCTTGGCTGCAAAAATTTTGTCCAAGAGGGCCAAAAAGTATATGGTCTAAAGTAAACATTGCACATATTGAACGGCTCACAAAAGAAGGTAAAATGATGCCGCAAGGACTAAAAGCAGTGGCATCCGCAAAAGCAGATGGACGTTGGGAAAAGGCTTACGATTCTCCAGGCAAAATGACCGTTCCTGATGATTTTATAAAAGAACTTACTAAAAACAAAAAGGCGCATGAGTTTTACAAAACCTTAAATAAGGCAAATCTGTTTTCTATTGCTTTTAGATTACAAACCGCCAAAAAACCTGAGACCAGACAAAAGCGAATGGAAGTAATTCTTGATATGCTTTCAAAAGGTCTGAAATTTCATTAATTTAATTTCGGGCTGATAAAAAATTGCGACCCTTCAATATGAAAGTCATTACTCATGATCCATAACACAAATTGTTTATATTTACCTAAATGAAGATTGTACCAACAAAACCCAAACAGTATATCTGCCTTTTTTCGATTCCTATACTTACTGTTAGAGAGGGTTCATTTTTTATCTTCTTTGCTATGGATGCGTATTCGAAGTATGTCATAACCTATGAAATTATGCCCAATAATAATTTTAGGGATTATAAAGATTTCATAAAACTTCTTTCGGACAAGGAAGATATAAACGATTCTATTATTATTTTGAATTTAAAAAAACTGGAGGCAAAAGAAAAACACGATCTATTAAATTCAAATCCTCAGCTGAAAGACATTATTGCCGATACTATTTCTTGCGATGCTTTTACAAAAGTTGTAAGGGAGCAATGGGAGAAGAAATTCAACTGAAAAAGTATCCCAATAGACTGTATCTGCACACTAACGAATAAATAAACTAAACTATTATAGAACAGATGAGGCTTAAATTTTTATTGATTGTTTTAATGTTTTATTCAAATTCTGGGATTGCACAAGAGGATTTAATCGATCCACGGGATGGTCAGGTATATAAGACCGTGAAGATAGGAAATCAGATTTGGATGGCACAAAACCTGAACTACGAAACGAAGGATAGTATCTTTTATAAAGAAGAAATGTTGACATTTATGCCCGGTAAAATGCTTCCGGGACATTTTATATCGGACAGTCATTGTTATAACGATTCTGCAGCCAATTGTGATAAATATGGGAGATTGTATATATGGAAGGCCGCTGAAAAAGCTTGTCCTGTTGGGTGGCATCTTCCCAGTAAAGAAGAGTTTAAGATTTTATTATCGGAACTAAACTATAAAGACGTAAATCAATTTTATAAGATTCTTCTTCCGGGAGGACGTTCTGGATTTAATTTAATGTTAGGTGGGTATGGTCATAGAATGTCTGTTTTGACAATACAACAATTTTATTTATCCAAAGGTAGGAAAGCTGAATTTTGGACAAGTTCAATATATAAAATGGGAAGATATGGATTTGAAGGATATGGAATAGAATTTATGTCTAAGAAAGTAAAAGAAAAATTAAAAATACATACTTTTTCAGTAGAACCAATTTACTTATTTTCTGTGCGATGTATAAAGAATTGACAATATGGGGCACTATAAAAATTCATCCTTCCAGGTCGATTAGTTCCATTCACCTTGTGAATATTTTACATCCTTTAAATAAGCATCAAAAACCAGGAAATAGCAATGCGAAAATGAAATAGACCGTAAGTCTTCATCTCAACGATTGGAAATGATAACTAGGTTTTAGAAACATTTAAACAATTATGCTTCTAGTAAAAAAACTTAAAGAAAAATGGGAGAGAGAAGGTATCGATAGCTTTCATCCTATAGATATAGAATATATTCAGAATTTTCAGAGGAAAAATAATGTTATTCTGCCAAATGATTTGAAGGAGTATTTTAACACATTAAATGGAACAGGAGATGAATGCACAAATGAACTTTATGAATTTTATTCTTTGGAAAGAATAAAAAAAGTATCTGAGGAGTTTCAAGATTGGAAAGGAGTGCCAAATTATCAATCTCTTGTAAATTTAAATGACACTCAAAATTTATTTGTGATTGCAAATTTTTGTTTCAATTTATTTGCGTATGCAATTAAGCTATATCAAGAAAAAGTTGATACAAATGAAGTATATGTTCTTTGTGGAGAAGAAACCAAAAAGATCGCAAATTCATTCGCTGAATTCATCGAATTATATTTAAACGACTCAATAGAGTTGCAATTATAAATTAAATAAAGAAGAAAGTTGATTCAGAATTAAGTCAAAACTATTTCAAATTAACTATTTCAATTTACCACTGAGGCTCAAATAGTATTTGATTATACTTGACCATGCTTTGGCGCCAGCTGTAAATCATTTCTTAAACAAATAATATTTTACTCCAACATTAAGACCTATTGCGCTTATTGGAAGAACAATAGAAGGTGAGTAGTTATAAGGGTCTGACAAAGAAACATGTGTTACATAAGTACCATTAACCCCCGGATAGGAAAAATGAGAGGGTGACCAGTTGGCAAATCTACCAGACAATTCTCCAAATACAACAAACTTATCTGACATCATGAAATCAACTCCTAATGTACTTGTTATGCCGGTTGATATTCCTCCATTGTCATTGACACCATAATTAATCCCATCGCTCCACAAATATCCACTATTGATCAATCCAAGGAAAATACCCATCTTTCCATACGGGACTATTTTACCTTCTCCTGCCCTGATTACAAATGATGGATTTATGTAAAAAGAATTAACGTTATACTTCGTTGTGCTTGACAAAGTTTTCTTTGAACCAATCAAATATCCTAATCCAAGTTCAATGCCTATATTTTTATTAAATAAATAGCCAATTGATATGTTAGGAACCAAACCCATACCAAAGCTCCCTTTTATCACATCTTTGCTACCATCAGGATTATAATTAGTAGATACTATTGTACTTGAGGCTTTTAATCCATAGCATACACTTCCTCCCAAATATAAACCTTGTCCCTGCATAGTTATTGTAATTATGCAAATGAATACAATA
Organism: Cytophagaceae bacterium; assembly: GCA_035484095.1. Classification (GTDB taxonomy): domain Bacteria; phylum Bacteroidota; class Bacteroidia; order Cytophagales; family Cytophagaceae; genus JANYCO01. The sequence continues at coordinate 4,997 of DATHPH010000433.1, forward strand.
AATAAAATGGTCTTTTTCATGATTTAATTGTTGAAATATTAGTTAGCTCAGTTGTAAATTATTAAAAATTAATCTCTTGTGTAATTCCACGAAATATAGTAAATACTTTTATTAAATTTTGTTTTTCTATATGACTCCCTTTTTATAAAACGTTACAGTTTTTTTTAACTATTTATTCTAATGCTTACATTAAGAAAAAGTAAAAAATAGTAGATTGTTTATGCAGCTTGACGTACCAGTATCATAAATCAGTCTGACGAGGAATTCTATTTCAATGCAGGCTGCAGATTTCCACAACTTATTAGTATATAAAACGGACAGCTTACCATTCATTAAATTATAAAACAAACAAACCGAGACTAAAAATTTTAAATTTCTAGTCAATTGGTCACAGATTTAAGTGATCTATGAAACCTGGAAGAAGTGCATATATACTGCTATAAATTTTAAAGAGAATTTTATTTTTGAAATTATTCATCAATTTATGATGAATAATTAGTACTTTGATTAGTTGAGTTAAGTATTGCACTAAACCGTTTTGAAAAACGAACACCCTACATAGGCGGAAAGAAACAATTGATGCGTTCTTGAAACAAGTGGGTTGACATGTTTCTGATCAAATTAAAATTTGAATGAAAAAGGAAAACCAGGTACATTAATTTCCTAATTTAAAATGGAAAAACAACCAATTGTGCTCGTTTTAGATGATAATAAAATCAATAATTTTATTTGTGAAAAAATCATTGAAAAATATTCATCTGAAATTTCAACAAAATCTTTCCTATTATCTGAGGAAGGTTTAACTTTTATTTTAACCAACGGAACTAAAATAAAATTGCTTATTTTAGATATCAGTATGCCCCTCTACGACGGATGGGAAATTCTTACAAAAATGAAAAAGGAAAACATTTTTATTCCTACCATCATTTTAACTTCAAGCATTAACGAAGAAGATAAATTAAGAAGCCAGGCTTTTCCTATGGTTGTTGATTTTCAAGCAAAACCAGTCTCTTATGAAATTTTTTTTCCGTTGTTGGAGAAATATGTTCCATTATAAAATATTTAAATTTTTCAGCAATTCATCTTTGCAATTTTTTGAAATAGGCAATAGTTCATCACAATTTTCCACCATGATGTGTCCACCATCTCCTTTAATATAATGGCTTATTTTCTTAAAATTGATTAAGTAGGATTTGTGTATTCTGAAAAAATTAAATTTATTTAACACATATTCCACTTCTTTCAAGGTTCTACTAATACTAACAACAGTGCCATTGTCAAGGCGCACGTTCGTATAAGTGTTGTCTGCCTGACAATAGGATATGGCATCTGGATTTATAAAAATAACGCCTTTATTGGTAGGTAATCCTATTTTATTATTTCCAATTTTAGGAATGCTACTTTCTATTAGGGCCAGTTTTTGATTGTATTTTTCTACAGAACGTCTTAAATCATCAATCTGAATTGGTTTTACCAAAAAATCAAGCGCATTAATTTTGAATGCTTCAACAGCATATTCCGGAGATACGGTTGTTATTACAATTTCAAAATTTATTTTTTCAAGCTCGTCAATAAATTTAAATCCATTTTTTTCGGGCATCTGAATATCAAGAAATACTAAATCCGGTTGAAATTCTTCAATTCGATTTTTGGCATCCTCGATCGTATGGCAAATACACTCAATTTTCAGTTGATCATGAAAATTTGAATTTATGATACTCTCCAACATCTTAGCCGAGAATTTGTCATCTTCTATCAATATACAGGTTGTCATAAAGCGCTTAATTATGTCTTATTTTTTAAAGTAATCCTATTTTACATATTAAAAAGATGTTTTCACATATAATAAATATACTTTAACAGTGAAACCTATTTCTTTCCCTTTCGTTAATATGACTACTTATATAAGCCTTTTTACTTAAAAATATACCTTATATGAGTAATCGATAAGATTTTTCAAACGCAAAAGTATCAAAATATCTTTTAACTAATTAAACCAAAAGTAAAATGGCACAAGTAAATAATGGAACAAAGGAAAACGGAAATGGTAAATTTTCAAAAGTTGAAAACGAATCACTTTCGACAATTACAAATGAACTGAATAACGATGAAATGGCTTCGCTAAAACAGCGAATTGAAGAATTAGAAAAGGAGAAAGAGCAAATTCAAAGGGAAGTTGATGCAAGAATGCTTTCTGTGGATCAGGCTTGTATCGTTTCTGAAGTCGATCTTAAAGGATTCATTACCTATGTAAACGACAAACATTGTGAAGTATCTCAATATTCCCGAGAAGAATTATTGGGTGCCAATCAAAATATCGTAAGGCATCCGGATATGCCTAAATCCTTATTTAAAGAAATGTGGTCTACCATTGGAAGAGGGAAAATATTCAGAGGGAAAGTAAAAAATAAAAAGAAGGACGGGACCCCTTATTACGTTGATGGAATTTTTACTCCCGTTTTAGATGAAAGAGGAAAACCTGTGAAGTATATAGGTATTCGTTTTGATATAACAGAAACGACTATTGAATCTCAAAGAATGAAAGGCATTCTCGATGGTATTGATACATCCTTTGCATTTATTGAATTTGATACCAGGGGGAATGTTATCACGGCAAATGATATTTTTCTTAAAACAATGGATTATCGTTTGGAAGATATTAAAGGAAAACACCATCGGCTTTTTGTAGAAAATGCATACGCAAACTCAAACGAATACAGTCGCTTTTGGGAAGACCTAAGTCAGGGGAAATCTCAAAATGGACAGTTCAAAAGGATTACGAAACTTGGTAAAGAAGTTTGGCTTCAATCCGTATATACTCCTGTAAAAGATGAAATGGGAAGAATTACAGGGGTGATTAAAATTGCAACAGATATCTCAGGTCAGAAAAAAGTTCTTTACGATGTACAAAAACTTATCGAGGTGGCAGGAAAGGAAGGAAATCTAAAAGAAAGACTTTCGACAAAAGACGTTGATGCAGATTTAATAGAATTGGTTTCCGGAATGAATACGTTGCTGGATTCCATTGCCAATCCGATTCTTGATTTTGGGAAAATTATAAATAAAATGGCACAAGGTGATTTAACCGATCGTTACAGAGCGGAAGCGAAAGGGGACATCAAAGATGTAGCGGACTCCTTAAACAATGCACAAGACAATCTTAATAAACTTTTAGGTAATATTTCTCAACTGTCTCATATCGTTGGATCCTCTGCAGAAGAGATGACCGCAAAAGGAGATCAAATGAACCGCAATACGCAAGAGATGGCTTCTGCCATTCAGCAAATGGCAGAAGGCGCTCAACAACAGGCCCAACAAACCGATGAGGTTTCAAAACTGGTAGACGGTGTATTAAAAGCCGCAAATGAAATGTCCATTAAATCTGAAACGATCAATAAAGCAGCAGAAAGAGGACAGGAAAGCAGCAACAGTGGATTAGTTACCATAAAAAAAGTAGTGGAGAACATGAATGAAATTCAGGATTCTGCAAAATCTACTTCCAACTCAATTGTTGTTCTTACAGAACGTTCAGAAGAAATTGCGAGTACTTTAAATGTGATTACAGATATTGCTTCCCAAACAAACCTCCTTGCTCTTAATGCCGCAATAGAAGCAGCTCGTGCAGGAGACGCAGGACGAGGGTTTGCAGTTGTGGCA
>DATHPH010000434.1:0-1943 GCA_035484095.1 Cytophagaceae bacterium
ATGGCTGTTCGGTCACTTATAAAATATTTACCAGTAAGAAGATTGCCTTTTTGAAAAAGATTGTATTTGGAAAAAAGATTACCCTCCGTATCATTTAGATTAAGGCCAAAGGTCAATAGTTTTGTTCCTTTAGAAGGTCTGTTTCCCATTTTGTAAACGGAAACGTCGTTGGTACGCTCTGTAAGTGTTTGTGCCTTAGCTAAGTAGTTAAGTAAAAATAGCATTGGAGCTATTAAAAGAAGCTTTTGTTTCATTCGTATTGTTGACTTTGTTGTTTGGGTTGAAAAAACAATAATTTAGGAGGTCGCGAGCAGATTCGAACTGCTGTAGGAGGTTTTGCAGACCTCAGCCTAGCCACTCGGCCACGCGACCTTTTTAAATCAGCTGCAAACTTATAACTTTTATTTATCAAACAAAACTATTTTATAGAACAATGGGTGAAAAGTGTATCAAATTTCTACAAATAGAAGACATTTACCCTAAAACCTTCTAAACATACCCTTATGAAATTCTTTCCTAAAACATATTATTTAGTACATTCGTTAAATATATTAGAATAATTGGTTAACTTGCGTAAGACTTAATCTATATAGGTTTTGTAGGGATATATAAATTAATTAATTAAACAAAATAACAAAAACGTGGTAGCAATTTTGATTTTCTTTTGTTTGCATTGGTACTTGTCTTTATTCAGTCAGACATTCTTTTTGCATCGGTACAGTGCCCATAAAATGTTCGATATGAACAAATTTTGGGAAAAATTCTTTTATGTCTTCACATGGTTGACTCAAGGGTCCTCTTTCCTATCTCCTCGTGCGTACGCCATTTTACATCGTATGCATCATGCTTATAGTGATACCGAAAAAGATCCGCACTCGCCGCATTTTCATAAAAATGCTTTTACTATGATGTGGAAAACCAAAAGCATTTACAATTCTTTTATAGATGTAAATGCAAAGGTGGAGGAACGTTTCAGTAAGGATATTCCGTATTGGAGTTTTGTAGAAAAGTTAGGGGATAACTGGATTTCAAGATTGGCGTGGGGTACAGGCTACTCAATCTTTTATATAATTTTTGCAGATCATTGGTGGTTGTATTTATTACTTCCTATTCATTTCCTTATGGGACCTGTACACGGTGCTATTGTAAATTGGTTTGGTCATAAATTGGGCTATTCAAATTTTGATAACAACGACAAGTCTAAAAATACTCTTGTAATGGATTTGGTGATGGGAGGGGAGTTGTTTCAGAACAACCATCATAAATTTGCCGATAGTCCTAATTTTGCAAAAAAATGGTATGAATTTGATCCGACCTACCCGGTAATGAAAATGTTGGATTTTATACACATTATAAAAATAAGACCAAAAGTAAAACTCGCATAGTTCGTTTCGAGTATCTATAAAAGAAGGACCTTTTTTATGAGGTCTTTTTTTATGAAATATTGTATATCATTCCGAATCATCCATCGTTGCTTATAGTGCACATTATATTGAATTTATAAATTGTTAAAAGGGGACTTCATTTGTTTAAAATAGGAACAGAATTTTTATTCTTTTAAAGCCCGTTAATTTTACATGAGTATGAAAAAATACACTTTTCTTTTTGGAGTTGGGTTAGCATGCCTTCTTATTTATGCTTGCAAAAAAACCTTTGTTGTAAGAAATTATTGGGATGAAAACAATATCAAAATTGATGGGAAATCACCCGATTGGAAGCAACCTTTTCTTTATGATCCCGAAAGTAAATTTTATTATAAGACAAGCAACGATGATAAAAATTTTTACCTCTGCATAAAAATAATGGAGGATAAAAGTCAGATTAAAATCCTGAAATACGGATTAACAGTTTGGTTTGATACAACCGGAAAACAGAAAACTAAAATTGGAGTTAAATTTCCAATAGAACAAGAAGTACGAAAAAGCCTCAAACAGCAGATGAAC
>DATHPH010000435.1:0-5462 GCA_035484095.1 Cytophagaceae bacterium
AAGCAGATGCTCCTGAAGATTTAACTGTTCGTGCTCCAATAGTAACCATCATGGGCCACGTGGATCATGGAAAAACTTCCCTTCTGGATTATATTCGAAAATCAAAAGTAGCCTCCGGAGAAGCAGGAGGAATTACGCAACACATCGGTGCATACAATGTTATTACGGATTCCGACAAACCTATTACCTTCTTGGATACTCCCGGTCACGAAGCGTTTACGGCGATGCGTGCCCGAGGAGCAAAAATTACCGATATTGTTATAATCGTGGTGGCCGCTGACGACAGTGTGATGCCTCAAACCAAAGAGGCAATTAATCATGCTATGGTAGCGGGTGTTCCGATAGTAATTGCCATTAACAAAATTGATAAGCCCTCTGCTAACCCTGACAAGATTAAGGAAGAACTTGCCAAAGAAAATATTTTGGTAGAAGACTGGGGTGGAAAATACCAATGCGAATTGATTTCGGCAAAATCAGGAGTCGGAATTCCGGAGCTTTTGGAAAAAGTTTTACTCGAAGCTGAATTATTGGATCTTAAAGCGAACCCAGATAAAAATGCCGTAGGTGCAATTATCGAAGCTTCCCTGGACAAAGGTCGCGGTTATTTGGCTACTGTAATGGTACAAGCAGGAACACTAAAAATTGGCGACGTCATTCTTGCAGGAGCGAACTTCGGCAGAGTAAAAGCGATGTACGATCATAGAGGTGCAAAAATAAGTAAAGCCGGACCTTCTACTCCGGTTCAGATATTAGGGTTAAACGGTGCTCCTCAGGCAGGTGATAAACTGCAGGTAATGGAAGAAAGAGAAGCAAGAGAAATTGCTACCAAACGTGAACAACTTATTAGAGAACAATCCATTCGTACGAAGAAACACATTACGTTGGATGAGATTGGCAGACGTCTCGCTATTGGAAATTTTAAAGAACTCAATATTATTGTAAAAGGTGATGTGGACGGTTCTGTAGAAGCACTTTCTGATTCCCTGTTGAAATTATCTACGGAAGAAATTCAAGTACGAATTATTCATAAAGCAGTTGGAGCCATTTCAGAATCGGATGTCTTGCTCGCCTCTGCTTCTGATGCAATTATTGTGGGCTTCCAGGTAAGACCATCATCAAGTGCACGAAAAGTTGCGGAAAAAGAAGAAATTGAAATACGCTTGTATTCTATTATTTACGATGCAATCAATGAAGTAAAAGCTGCTATGGAAGGTATGTTGGAACCTAAAGTAGAAGAAGTAATTGTTGGCTCCGCGGAAGTAAGACAAGTATTTAAAATTTCTAAAATAGGTACAATTGCAGGTTCTTACGTAACCGAAGGATTTATCAAGCGTAACAATCAGGTTCGTGTTATCCGCGATGGAATTGTGATGCATACAGGAAAAATAGAAGCGTTAAAACATCTGAAGGAAGATCGAAATGAAATAAAATTTGGGTTTGAATGCGGGATCAGTGTTGTCAATTTTAATGACATCCTCGAAGGAGATATTATAGAATCTTTTGAAGAAAAAGAGGTGAAACGAAAATTGTAATTTTATAAGCATAAATAAAAAGCCCCGGAAAATTTCGGGGCTTTTTATTTTACATTCCTCCTTAAAAAAATTAAATCGAATATTTTCTTCTAAAACGCATAGCAGCATAATTAATCCGCTCTATTAAGTTTTCTCCGGTTTGAGATTTTTGCTTTATATAGAGTGTACTATCGTCTTTCCATTTCAATTCATCCGGACCCCAAGTACTAAAATCAATGCAGGCCTCACTAAAAGTGCTGTCTTTCGTCACTCCAATAAAATCTATTCCATTAAATGTAAACGATGCCACCATATCGTAATTTCCAGCTACATATAAACTCCTGTTTGGTGAAAAAACAGGATACCCAATAGTTCTTGTTGCGTGACCATTCCTTGCGTTAATTAATAAATAATTATAGCTTTCAAAATAAAAAACCGCCACTATATAATATCCATTTTTATCCATCGAAAGAAATTGATACACTTCATAGCCATCGCTTTGGCTTGTATCATTTGTGAATTTTTTAGTCTGACCATTTGATAAACGAAGAATCAACTCCTTCCCCTTTCTCTGAACTTGCTCCGACACTTTAGAAATATAATAGCGTTCCATTGCCTCCATACATCCTCCTTCTTTCTCTCCACAAAGCGCTATCCTCGTACTATCATCATTTGGAATAGCAACACTGACAGACTCATATTGTTCTTTTGAAATAGAATTTACAGATATACTATATCCAAGTGTATCATAAATTCCTGTAAAAATAGTTTTAGGAATAGCTGTAAACAAAGTATCATGCAAAGACACCTGTTTGTCCTCGTTTTCATTCACTTGCTCCTTGCATGATATAAGGATTGAAATAAGAAAGAAAAAGGCAACTTGAATATTTTTATTTTTCATAGTTATAAGGCTAAGTATAGATTTCTTATGATTTTGATTCGATCATCTTTTTTAAAGCGAAATACTCGTCTCTCAATTTTGCTGCTTCCATAAAATCGAGATCTTTTGCTGCCCGCTCCATCTGTTTTTTAGTACGCTCCATCAACTTTGTCAATTCCGCTACGTTCATATATGCTACAACAGGATCTGCGGCAATAGTCAAGCTTTCTTCCTGTTCGTAATAATTCACAGCCTCTCTTTTCGAATCGGCAACTTTTGTCTGTCCTAGAATTGCTTCTTTCGATTTTACTACGGTAATAGGTGTAATGCCATGCTCCTTGTTATGCGCAATTTGAATACTCCTTCTCCTGCTTGTTTCGTCAATCGCTTCACGCATGGAATCGGTCATTTTATCTGCGTACATAATCACTTTCCCATTTGAATTTCTGGCAGCCCTTCCAATTGTTTGTATCAGCGAACGAACGTTTCGAAGGAATCCTTCTTTATCTGCATCCATAATTGCCACCAAAGATACTTCCGGCAAATCGAGCCCTTCTCTCAACAAGTTTACTCCAACCAAAACATCTATTACACCCAACCGAAGTTCTCTTAGAATCTCTACTCTGTCCAATGTTTTTACCTCCGAGTGAATGTATTTTGATTTAATATTTAACCGGCTCAAATATTTGTCCAACTCTTCTGCCATTCTTTTGGTAAGAGTAGTTACCAATACCCGATCTCCCGCTTCAATACGTAAATGAATTTCTTCCAATAAGTCATCAATCTGGTTTGTACTTGGTTTTACTTCAATGACCGGATCAAGAAGACCAGTAGGACGAATAACCTGCTCTACGATTTCTCCTCCTGATTGCGTCAGTTCATAATCGGCTGGAGTGGCACTTACATATACTACTTGGTTGATCATTCCTTCAAATTCATTAAAGGTCAGAGGACGATTGTCCATTGCGGAAGGCAATCGAAAGCCAAAATCTACCAGGTTTACTTTTCTAGAACGGTCTCCTCCCCACATGGCTCTTATCTGAGGTATCGTTACATGGCTTTCATCAATTACCATTAAATAATCGTTAGGGAAATAGTCCAGTAAACAAAAAGGTCTGGAACCTTTTTCTCTGCGATCAAAATAGCGGGAATAGTTTTCAATGCCCGAACAATAGCCAAGTTCTCTCATCATTTCAATATCAAACTCGGTACGTTCTTTAATTCTTTTTGATTCCAGAAATCTTCCTTCACTCTCAAAATAATTCATTTGTGCTACCAAATCATCTTGAATTTCTTTGATAGCATTATTCATAGCATCTTTTCCTGTAACAAAAAGATTCGCCGGATAAATTGTAATAAATTTTTCCTGATTTAATTGTCGACCACTTATCGGGTCAATGCGGTACATATTCTCTACATCGTCTCCCCACATATATATTCTGTATGCATAATCTGCATAGGCCGGATATATATCAATGGTATCGCCGGTAACACGAAATGTACCACGTTTGAATTCAGCTGTTGTTCTATTATAAAGAATCTCCACAAAAGAATACAGCAATTGGTTTCTACTGATACGATCTCCTTGCGTAAGGCGTACCACACTTTTCCCAAATTCTTCCGGATTGCCAATTCCATATATGCAGGAAACCGAAGCAACTACAATAATGTCCCTTCTATTTGTAATTAAAGAAGAAGTAGTAGCCAATCGAAGTTTTTCAATTTCTTCGTTAATAGATAAATCTTTTTCAATGTATAAATTAGAAGAAGGAATGTAGGCTTCCGGTTGGTAATAATCGTAATACGAAATAAAATACTCTACCAGGTTCTCAGGGAAGAATTGTTTGAACTCGCCATACAATTGCGCAGCCAATGTTTTGTTATGACTGAGCACCAAGGTTGGTTTATTTACTTCTTTGATAACGTTCGCCATCGTAAACGTTTTGCCTGTTCCGGTAGCGCCAAGCAATACCTGATGTTTGTCCTGACGGTTCAATCCCTCCACCAATTTCTGAATCGCCTTTGGCTGATCACCGGTAGGTTTATAATGTGAATTGAGAATATAATCAGACATGATAAACAACCTTTATGTTGTTTCCTAATTTAGTTTGTAAAGATGACTTTTGAAAGAATGTACACTAAAATGTTGTAGATCATTATGAATTCCATATTTCCCAAGCTTTCTCAGCTTGCAAATGAAGCATTTCAAGACCATTTTTAACTTTAGCGCCTTTTTCTTTTCCCTTTTTCATAAAAGTGGTTTCTTCAGGGTTGTATATCAAATCAAAAAGGAAATGTTCAGGACTTAAATACTGGTATGGAATTTCAGGAAAAGTTTCCGTTTTAGGATACATTCCAAGCGGTGTTGTATTTATAATTAATTGATAGGCCGAAATAATATTTTCATCCAATTCCTCGTATGAAAATATATTTTGTCCTCCTTTTCTGGAAACAAAATTACAGGAAATTTCCAAGTCATGAAGAGTCGCGCTCACTGCTTTCGATGCTCCACCGGTACCAAGTAATAAAGCTTTTTTATTTTTTGTATCTCCGATAAAATTCATCAACGACTGACGAAATCCGTAATAATCAGAATTAAACCCCTTCAGTCGACCATTATTGATTTTGATAACATTGACTGCTCCGATTTGCATAGCGGAGGGATCTATTTCATGAAGGAAGGGCAACACACTCTCTTTATAGGGAATTGTCACATTTAGTCCTTTCAAATCCGCATGCTCTTTTACTATTTCCAGCATTTGACTTACCTCTTTTATTTCAAAAAGTTCATATTTCGAGTCGACAATATTCTCCTTTTGAAATTTGTCACTAAAATATTTTTTTGAAAAAGAATGCGTAAGAGGAAATCCTATAAGGCCGTATAGATTCATTTAAACTATTTGTTTAAAAATTTATAGCGGATATATTCTATGACAGGAGGTAATATTGAAATAAGTATGATCCCAAAAATTACCAATTCGAAATTTTTCTGAACTATCTCTAAGTTGCCGAAGAAATAGCCAAGCATTGTTAACCCTATTACCCAAAGCAACCCTCCAATAATATTGTAC